>DASTFK010000056.1:0-2499 GCA_035719945.1 Nitrospira sp. | reverse complement strand
CTGCCCCTACTCTGTATTTTCACGCGCTTGCCGGTCAGCAACTCGGCCGTGGTCTCCGGGTGAACCACGATCCGGTCTTTCTCCGCGAGTTGGTTGGCGAGGAAGAGTGCCGTGATAGGCGCTTTATCATCGGCTAAGGCCGCGGCCGAGGTGATGATATGAACTTTAACCCCCTGCCGAGCGAGATACTGAGCGGCGTGGCAGCTTGCGTGGTCACCGCCCAGCATGGCGACTTCGCCGATCCATTCGCCTGCAGGGCGGTCCATTGCAGAAAAAATATTGAACACCGGCACGCTGCAATCTTCTTTGTCAGCCCGGAGAGTGCCGCCACGCGCTCCCGTGGCGACGACCACCACGTCGGGATCCATGGCTTTGACGTCTTCGACGCTGACCGAAGAACCCATGACGACGGGCACGTTCAATTTATGCAACTGAAGGCTCAACCAGTCGGCGAGGGGGCCATGGTCGGGCTGGACTCGGCGGCTGTAGCGGATCTGACCGCCGAGAGTCTCTGAAGCCTCGTGGATCGTAACATTCTGACCTTGTCTTTTCAGCATGCGGGCCGCATGCATGCCCGCAATCCCGCCTCCGACCACCAGGACGCGAAGGGGTGAGGAGACGGTCTTGATAGACCGGGAGGTCTCGAATGTGGTCTGCGGGTTGGCCGCACATCCGTTCGGCACGCGGGCCACCGTCCTCTCGAGGCACGTGTTGCAGCCGATACAGGGCAGAATTTCCTGAGGTCGCGCCTCGATTAGCTTGCGTACGTAATGCGGATCGGCGTGGAAGGCGCGGGTCAGCGTAATGTACTCGAAGCCTTCTTTCTCCATGACTGCACTGGCGAATTCCGGATCATTGAGCCGTTGCGCGACACTCACCGGGACGCGGTCGCCGACAACCTTTCGGATTGCGGCTGCATACGGCACGAATCCTCCCTTGGGAGACTCGGGACCCTGAAACATCTTGGCCGCCGACTCATAGGTGGCACCGGTGACGTCGATCAGGTCGATGCCAGCGTCGGCCAGCATGTTACAGAACGCCGCGCTCTCCTCGATCTCTAGTCCGCCTTCCACGAACTCGACTGCCGAAATGCGGTACCCGATCGGGTAATCCTTGCCGGCCACCGCACGAAGGGCGGCCAATATCTCGAGCGCGAACCGCGCACGATTCTTCAGCGAGCCGCCGTACTCGTCCGTCCTTCGATTGGAGTGCGGGGATAGGAACTGGCCGATGAGGTAGCCGTGCGCGCCGTGGATGTGAATCATGTCCACCCCGGCCTCGAGACAGCGGTGCGCCGCCTTAACAAAGGCTTCGATGACGATCTCAATGTCCTCATGAGTCATCTCGCGCGGCACGGAGCCCGGATCGATGAACGTGCATGGCACGACGGAGGGCGCGATCGGCTGGCGCTGACTGGCCGTGATCGACGCCTGGCGTCCGCCGTGATTGAGTTCCATCGTGAGCTTGGCCCCGTGCTCGTGGATGGCGTCGGCGATCTTGCGGAGCCCCGGAATGACGGCGTCGTCGTGGCAACCGACTTGGAACGGGTTTCCACGCCCTTCGGGTCTCACATAGATCGACTCGAGCTGAATCAGCGCTACGCCGCCTTTCGCCCGCTCCCGGCTGTAATGGATGTAACGCTCGTTTAAGGTGCCATCCAGGTTTGCCATCGCCTTTTCCATGGGCCCGGCGATGAACCGGTTTCGCATCTCCATGCCGTTGATCTTGCCGGGACGAAGAAGATTTTCGAATGCCATAGTCTCCTCGGATCGCAGCTCGAGTGACGTTGGGTTTCGATTAAGATGGGCACTATTGCTTCGATACCCGTTCAGCCCCATCGAGCCAGTTTTGATGAACGCACTCTAAGTTACGCGCACGAATGCGCGGTGAGAATGATAGGAATTTACTTTTTGGATCTTGACGCGAATAACTGAAACCCGGCTCCATCAGCCGCTTGCGAGCCAGGTGTCAACCGCTCGATAGCGAGTCGGACAAAGAAAAGCAGCCTCCATTCGTCACTTTGGCCGGAGGCTATCCAATAAGGTGTTCTTATGTCAACTGAGCAAGTCAAGCGGGTACGGCTGGACAACTGCTCCCGCTTGGAATAGAACGAGGTCGCGGCCATGATCGAGGCGAACCTGAGGAACATGTGATAGCGATCGGTAGGCCGAACGGGCTACCTGGCCGCGTCACACTAGGAGAATGCGCCATGACGACAGCGATTCCACGGCGCGCCCGGCAACGGCGGGGTCGAACCCGAGTTCTCGCGCTCGTCGTGGTGGTTCTCGGGCTTTGGTGGGCGCTCGACGCCCACGCCGGTCCACCCATCACCGTGACGAATGCCCTTCCGAAAAGTACGGTGTGCGCCAATGGCAATACCGTCAGCATCTTCGCCCCGGGGCAGCAGGTCATTCCGCCCGACGGGCAATCAGTGACCCTCAACGGCGATTTTTCGAACTTTCCCGGCCTGGGCGTGCAAGTCAATAACTGGTACTGGAC
>DASTFK010000055.1:0-4266 GCA_035719945.1 Nitrospira sp. | reverse complement strand
CGCAATCACCAGCGGGAACATGCCGAAGATGAAGGCCATCGAGGTCATGATGATCGGACGAAACCGCAGTCTGGCCGCTTCAATCGCCGCGTCAATCAGCGGCATCCCTGCTTCATACCGAGTGTTGGCAAATTCGACGATAAGAATGGCGTTTTTCGCCGAGAGTCCGATGAGTGTGACCATGCCAATTTGAAAATAGATGTCGTTCGAGAAGCCGCGCAACCATACGGCGGACAGGGCGCCAAAGATCGCGAACGGGACGGCGAGGATGACCGCGAAGGGCACCGCCCAGCTTTCGAATTGCGCGGCTAGAACGAGGAAGACCATCAAGAGGCCGATGATAAATACGACGTTGGACTGGCTTCCCACGCGGCGCTCTTGAAAGGAAATATTGCTCCAGTCGATGTCATAACCTTGCGGAAGCAACACTTCATTGGCCGCGCGCTCCAAGGCTTCGAGCGCCTGCCCGGAACTATAGCCTCGTGCGGCCGATCCGAGAACCAGCGCCGTGTTATATCCATTGAAGTGATTTACGGGATCCGGTCCGCTTTGATATTCCGTCGTGACGACCGTGTCGAGTGGAATCATGGTCGTCCCCTGTCCGTTCTGCGCACGGATATAGATCTTGGAAATATCCTGAGGCTTCGACCGATACTCCGCATCGGCTTCGGTCTGCACATGATAGATGCGACCGAATTTTAGGAAGTCGTTGATGTAGAAAGTGCCGAAGTACGCTTGCAAGGTATCAAAGGCGTCGGAGATCGGCACCCCGAGCGCTTTGGCTCGTTCGCGATTGACATGGGCATACAGACGCGGCGCAGATACCCGGAAGTTCGTACCCACCTGTCCGATGGCTGGTTCCTTTTTCACTCGTTCGATAAATTGCTGGGCAACGGCCGCAAATTTCTTGAAGTCTCCACCGCTGGGATCTTGCAACTGAGCAGAAAATCCGCCGACCGTGCCTACACCGCGGAGGGACGGCGCATTAAAGGCTAGGAGAAGCGCTTCTGGGATCTTGGCAAACTCTGCATACGCCATCCCGATCAGCGATTGGACGTGATATTGCGGCTCGGTCCGTTTGTCCCATAGATGCAGCGGCACAAACATCGTGGCAGCGTTTGGACCTCTCGTGCCGAAGACAAAATTCTGTCCGGACATGGCATCGGTCGAATGAACTGCCGGATTGGCCTGAAAAACCTTTTCGATCCGCTCGAGCACCGCGTCTGTGCGCTGCTTCGACGCCCCATCCGGAAGCTGCGCCACCACAATAAAGTACCCTTGATCCTCCTCAGGCAGAAAACTGCGCGGCAAGCTGATGAACATGCCGGCCGATAACAGCACAACGAGACCGAACACGAGCATGACCCGAATGGGCCTTACGACGAGCTTACCCACGATGCTGGTATAGCCTCGCTGAGTGCCGCCGAAGACGCGGTCAAACCATTTCCAGAACCCGCCGCGCTCTCCTTCGCGGTGCACGAGAAACATACTACAGAGCGCAGGGCTGAGGGTGAGGGCCACGAAACCTGACACCGTGACCGAGATCGCGATCGTTGCCGCGAATTGTTTATACAGTGCACCGGTAATCCCACCAATGAAGCCCACCGGGACGAAGACCGAGACCAACACCAGCACGATTGCGATCACCGGGGCGGTGACTTCGGACATGGCGCGCTTGGCGGCCTCTTTGGCCGACACGCGATCCTCCCGCATGTGCCGCTCGACGTTTTCCACCACCACGATGGCGTCGTCCACGACAATGCCGATCGCCAAGACCATCCCAAACAAGGTAATGGTGTTGATCGAAAAGCCCAGCGCATAGAGACCGGCGAATGTTCCAATCAACGACACCGGCACGGCAACCGTGGGAATGATCGTCGTCCGCCAACTCTGAAGGAAGACATAGACGACCAGGATGACCAGGGCCATGGCCTCCACCAGGGTTTTGACGACTTCTTTGATGGACACCTCGATAAACCGGGTTGTGTCATAAGGAATGTCGTAGGACACGCCTGGAGGAAAGTCTTTGGCAAGCCTGTCCATGACCGCACGAGTCGCGCGGACGGTATCTAACGCGTTCGCACCCGGCGCGAGAAAGGTCACGATGAACGTGGTTGGGCGGCTGTTCCACCGGCCTTCCAACGCATAGGATTGGGCGCCCAGTTCAATGCGTGCCACGTCCTTCAAACGCACAAGGGATCCGTCCGGCAGTGCACGGACGATTAACTCCTCAAAGTCCTTCACGTCCGTGAGCCGGCCCTTGGTAATGACCGGGATCGTCAGTTCAGTGCCTTTCATGGCTGGTTCCCGACCGATCAAACCGGCCGGATAATCGCGGTTCTGCTCTCGGATGATCGCGGCGATGTCGCTGGGCGTCAGGCTCAACCGCGCCATCATCAACGGATTCAGAATGATCCGCATGCTGTAGTTCTGCTGGCCGAAGACCATCGCGTCGCCGACACCTTTCACGCGGCGGACGTTGTCGACCAGTCGCAGAATGGCGTAGTTCGAGAGGAAGACGGCGTCGTGGTTTGGATCGGTGGATTTTAGGGCAATGACCCCCACGAGATCGGGGGACATTTTCTTTACGCTCACCCCTTGCCTGATGACTTCCGGCGGCAGTTGCGGCTCTGCGAGTTTTTCGCGGTTCTGAGTTTGGACCTGAGCAATGTCAGGGTCGGTGCCGATTTCAAAGGTCAGTTTGATGGTGACGTGGCCGTCGTTGCTGCTCGTGCTATCGAAGTACACGAGGTTGTCGATGCCAGGTAGCTGAACTTCGATGGCGCGAGCCACCGATTCGGCCACCACCTCGGCGCTGGCGCCAGGGTAATCTGCATCGATTTGGACGACCGGAGGAGTGATTTCAGGAAACTGTGCGACGGGCAGGAACTGGACGGACAGCAGGCCCATGACCACGATCACAAGGGACACGACCGAGGCCATGATCGGCCGATCGATGAAGACGTGTGAGGTCACGCGTCACCCTTGCTTCGGCGACCCGGAAGGAGACGCGGTGGACGGCGGCGCCTCTCCGACAGGGACGGCCTTGACCAAGGCACCGGGACCGATCTTCATCAATCCATTGACGACGACACGGTCGCCCGCTTGAATCCCCCCGTCGATGAGCCACTGATCGCCTTGCCAGGTCGAGGCCTGAACCGGGCGCATCTGCACGTGCTCATCGGGACCCACGACGTAGACGAACGGGCCCTGCGGCCCTTGGAGTACGGCGCGTTGCGGGATCAACACGACATTGGGTTTGGTATCCCCCTTGAATTTCACTTTCACGAATTGCCCAGGCAGCAGCTCCCGTTTCGGGTTGGGAATCGTGATGCGCACGACACGCGCGCCGGTTTCCGTGCGCAGGCCGGGCTCCATTAAGTCCAGCACCCCTTCATGTGGATAGGTGGTGCCGTCCAGCAGCATCATCTCGCCACGAAGCTGGTACACACCGGGATGGGTGATTCTTTTCTCTTCGATGTCGCGCCGGCGCCTTAAGATGAACGTCTCGGGGATACTCACCACCACGTACATGGGATCGACCCGATGCACCATGGTGAGCAAATCGGTTTGAGCCGACACGAGCCGGCCTTCGTAATACCGAGTCCGTTCGATCAACCCGTCGATCGGAGCGGTGATCAGGGTATTGTCCAAATCGAACTGCGCTTTCATGAGATCCGCCTTGGCGCCCTGCAAGGCCGCTTTGGACGAGAGGTCTTCGGCCACGGCGTCGTCCACGTCCTTTTGACTGACCGCTTGCTCGGCCAGGAGCGGCTTGACGCGGGCCAAATCCTGTTTGGCCTGCACCACCTTCGCCTCGGCCTGGGCAATCTTGGCCTTGGCACTCGCTGCCGCAGCTTGGAAGGGGACCGGATCGATCTGATAGAGGCGATCGCCCTTCTTAACGTCGCGCCCCTCTTGATACAACACCGCTTTGATCAAGCCGGTGACTTGCGAGCGGATCTCAACCGGTCGAGAGGCTTCTGCTTGGCCAATGAATTCCGGCTCGTCAGGAACGGTCGTGGTGCTCGCCGTGATCACCTCTACCTGGGGTACCTGAGGTGAGGGGGCCGAGCCTGCATCTTGTTTACAGGCAGCGAGGGCCGCCAGTGTGAGCGCACCGAGCAGCCCCCAGGCCAGATGGCGTTTGGGATCGGCCCAAAGATCAATGGACTGCGACATACGATGCATCCTTGTCATCATTTTCGCATCTTAGTGGGCGGTAGACTTCCTTAGCAAGCAAACTCTCCTCGCACGGCTCCCGAC
>DASTFK010000054.1:0-5114 GCA_035719945.1 Nitrospira sp. | reverse complement strand
GGTCACCTGGGAAAAAATACCCGCAGGTCGTGGCGCCCGTCCCAGTGCTGACCAAACGAATGGTCTTGCCCTCAAGGTCCATCACATACATCTGATAGCAGCCGAGACCTTCTTCAGCCGGTTTCAGCGTGGCGGCGAAGGAATCTTTCATCCAATTGTTCGTAGACTGGAAAATCAGTTTGGTGCCGTCGAACGAAAAATAGGCTTCGGCGTTTTGGCGGCCGAAGGTCAGCTGGCGAATGTTCTTCAAGTGACGTTCTGAGCTCGTTGCCGCCTGCGACGCGGCGGGTGGCCCGCCGGCATAGCCCGGCTGGAGACACCACGCAAATGCCGCCACCACTATAATCATGAGCGTCCTAGCGGTCCGACACAGACTCATCGATCAATACCTCCATTCGAGCCTGGGAAGGCTCCCACTCGCCGCGCGCGATCGGCTTGCCGTGCTGAAAGACGACAAAGCTGTTCCAGCCGTAAAAGAACAGCAACCGGGCGACCGTGGTCGCAGCCTGCGGGGAAGTTGCGTACAGCCATGTCACGACGCTGCCCGGATGATCTCGTCGATGACAGCTCACCAGCACGGCGATGGCCGGTCCGTCATAGTCCGTCCCCTCGATGGTGACGCCTGCTTCGCGGAGCTGGACACGAGAACCGCAGTGCGTCTCGAGAACCGGCTGAAGAGCCTCGCGGGAGGCCGGGGTTGTCAATACTAGCACCGAACCTTCCGGAGGCAACAGCAGGTCATGGACGAACGGAATCATGGCTGTCCGTTCCGACACCGACTTCTGACTCTCCTGTGCCTCAATCCGTGTAAGGACTTCGCGAAAGGGATGGCCAGCGTCGACCGGTTCCCCAAAAGCCGCGACCACCGAACGATGCCGGTCTGTGACGTAGTGGTTCAAGACGGGAGGCAGGTCCTGCCGGGGGATCCGGCGGAGAACCGTCGCATCGGGATCGACCTCGATCGAAAGCGGCCTCAACGGCAGTGGGATCGTGAAGAGAGTCTCAGAGTCCTGGAGGCGAGTCCGGAAGTTCTGCTCGCCTCCGCCCGACATCCGAATGCGAAGCGGCAGCGGCGATTGAAACGGCGGACCGGTCTGCGCGACGTGACCGCGCAACGAGAATGATCCAGCGATGGACCGACGTGCGGAGAGGTCTTTCACGTCTACATCAGGCGCACCGCGTTGTTCGACCCACTGTGCGAAAAACCAGCGGAGGTTTTTCCCCGACGTCTCGCCAAATACCCGCTCCAAGTCCTGCCAATCGGCCCGACGGCCCCGATATTGGGCAACGAGCTGCTTCAGCGACCGCCAGAACGGCTCGTCGCCGACCTCTTGCCGGAGCAGATGAAATACCATGGCGGCTTTTTGATAGCCGATGGCGTTGTCGCGCTCATCGTGTTTCTGCGTGAACTGCCGAAGCGGATAATCGCGCTCCGGAGGCACATGCAGGTTATACCCACGCAGCATGAGCCGCCGCTGATCCCGTGCCTGGTCTTGATCGCCAGACCACTCGTGCCAATAGTAGTTGGCCAGATAGGTCGTCAAGCCTTCAACCCAATTTCCTTGCTCTATACGATTGAACACGGCATTTCCGATCCAGGAATGCACGACCTCGTGGCCCAAGGCGTAGGGCTGAACATAGTGACGCTTGATCACGCCGCTCCCGAGCAGCGTAAAGGAGGGCATTCCCAGACCGCTGGCAAAAAAGTTCTCCACCACCGCGAACGTGTCAAACGGATAGGGGCCAAGCAGGGCGATGTACGTCTCGAGATAGCGAGCAGTCGCATCGAGATATTCGTCCGCCAGCTGCGCGTCCTCGGGAAACAGATAGGTGCCCAGCTGGACCTGTTGTCCCTCCTTCGACGACCAATTGCGCGTCTTTGCCACGAACCGGTTCGCGACCAACGTCAGCGCCTCGGTCGGTTGAATCGGTTCCCATTCCGTCAAGATCAGATCGCGGCTGGAGCACAGCCCGGCGGGGCAGGAGTCGGAGCTTCGAACCTTCGCTTGCGTGACGGCGGTCCATCCGGAAGGCAAGGCCACGCGAAGGCGATATGCGCTCAGTGACTCAGGCACATCCAGATACCACTGAGTTTCGCTGCTCAGATAGATCCCTTCGGGACCGATGTGACCGGCGGTTTCACTCGGAGTCACAAACCGCAAATGACGCGGCTCCTTGGGCGGATCGTTGATCGTCCCGTGATAGTACGCGGTCATTGTCGCCGGACCCTTGCCCAGCAACGAGACCGGAATGGTGATGTGCTGTGCGGCGGCCGACTGATGATCGACGTCAAAGGAGAGGTCCCGCCCGGCATCGTCCGCCGAAGTCTGCGAAGGGGACAACACCAGCCGGTCGAGCTGCAGTGTCGGTGCAAGGGAGAGCTGGATCGTCTGCGCCTGCCCGGGTTCGATCGTGAATCGATCCGTTGCCACGAGCGCATGCCGCTCGGGGTCAATCTGGACGAACAGATCGTGACGGAGGACCGAGCCTGAGGAGTCGGAAGCCGCGGCCGGCTCAGGAAGCGGCGGACTCAAGGAGATGAGCCACAGCACGCAGGCGAGGGCCGGCCCGCTGTACGCATATGCCATCAGAGGGGTTTTAACACTCGCGGCACACGAGCACAAGCTGGATGATGGCGAGCAATTTCTCGAGATCGATGGGCTTGCTGATGACTTCTTGCGGATGCAGCGACCAGGCGTCCTGGAGTAATTCTTCGTCGTAGCTGCCGGTCACGATGATGATCGCCCCGGTGAAATGTTTGTCCCGCAATCGCCGAAGCACCTCGACACCGCTCATGCCAGGCAGCATCAGGTCCAGTAAAATAAGGTCCGGCGACGCCTGCTCTACCATGGAGAGAGCCTGAGTGCCATCTTTGACGCCTAGAGCCCGATACCCGCGAAGACCCAGGAACTGGACGAGCAGATCACGAACCAGTTGTTCATCATCGACGATGAGGACGGTTTCTCCGGTGTCCGCGGCAGGACCTGCCTGGACGCCGCTGGCGTCGGGCTTTCTGGCCGGCTGCTGGACGACGCGATTGACCCCTTCGACGAGCACATCCAGCGACAACCCTTTGCGGACGAAGTCGGTGACGCGCAGTGTGCGAGCCTGGTTTTCCTGGACCTCCGTTGCTCCTCCGCCCAGGATAATCACCGGCGCTTGCGGATCGATGGCACGAATCTCCTTCAGCACGGTCAACCCGTCCATTTCCGGCATCCGCAGGTCGAGAATCGTCACACGGGGATTGTGCTGGCGGAAAAGATTCAGCCCTTCGAGGCCGCTGGTGGCCGAATGGACCTCATAGCCATGACGCGTCAAGACGGACTGCAGAAGGTCGCAATTCATGCGGTCGTCATCGATGACAAGAATTTTGACCATGCTCAGTACTCAGCGATAACGTTCTATGAATCCAGGCCTGGCACAGGGCGAGCCTACCATGGCACCGGCACCTTGAGAAGCAAAAGAGGGGAAGACGCGGAAGCCGTTATTCGGCTGAGAGGCCTAAGAGCGCGTCGACGAAAGCCCGCGGCTGAAAGTCCTGCAGGTCCTCAACACCTTCTCCCACGCCGATCAACCGGACGGGCAATTTCAATTCGTCCGCGATGGCCACCACAATGCCTCCTTTAGCGGTACCATCGAGCTTCGTGAGGGCAAGGCCCGTGACCCCCACCGTTTCGCGAAACTGGCGCGCTTGAGCCAAGGCGTTCTGCCCGAGCGTCGCATCCAGGACGAGCAACACCTCATGGGGAGCCCCGGGCAACGCCTGTCCGATCACCCGCGTCACTTTTCGAAGTTCTTCCATCAGGTTGGACTTGGTATGAAGACGGCCGGCCGTATCGATTAACACGACATCGGCCTGTCTGGCCTTCGCCGCAGCGATGCCATCGTAGGCCACCGCCGCCGGATCGGCTCCATGACGATGACGGACGACTTCGACGCCGATGCGATCCGCCCAGACCTGCAACTGGTCGATGGCGGCGGCGCGAAAGGTATCGGCGGCCACTAACAGCGGCACGCGCTTCCCTTGCATCAGACGTTGGGCAAGCTTCGCCATGCTGGTGGTTTTTCCAACACCGTTCACACCCACCACGAGCACGACATACGGTTTCGGCCCCTGAGCAATCAGTGCTTCGAACGAGGGACCGGACGCAGGACGGAGAATGTCCAGCAGCGTCTGGCGCAAGGTATTATGGACATGTGCGACTTGCGAGGCATCTGTCCCTTTCAGGGCTTCTTTAAGCTGACTGATGACACGTTCGGCGACAGAGGTTCCAAGATCCGATGAGATCAGCGTGGCTTCGAATTCATCCAGCAGCGCAGGGTCCACCGCGCGTCCCAATAACCGATCCAGGGAACCGCGGACCGCTGACCGCGTCTTGGTGAGCCCTTCACTGAGTCGCTGCATCCATCCCATGCGCTAGACCTCTCTTGCTGTACGCACGGGACTGTCGTGACGGGCTCGCGCCAACCTGGCAATGGGGCCCAACCGCCGACGCATCTGCCGTTCTTTCTTCTGCATACGCCAGGCTTCCGGCCTGCTGCGTTCATGATCATAGCCGCAGAGATGCAGCACACCATGGATCAGCAACGTCACGAGTTCTTCTTCCAACGGTCGGCCAGCCGCCTTGGCTTGACGCTGAGCCGTAGGCAAGGAGATGACCACGTCACCGAGGAGGGTGGCCTCCCGATGGAAGCCGTGAGGCGCTCGTGCCTCTCGCAATGCGAAGGCCAACACGTCCGTACTGCGATCTTTGTGTCGAAACCGGCGGTTGAGCCTCCGCATCCGCCGATCGCCCACGAGCGAGAGGTTCATATCGGCTGACTGCTCGCCGACGAGTTTAAGGACGGTTTTCGCCAATCCCAGGACCCGCCTGCGACCGACTGTTACTGACCGAACATGGACCTGGAGCGAAACGGGCATTAATGCGGTTGGCCCCACGAACCTTTCGGCTGGCTGGGCAAGGAGGAGGGTGGACGGCCATGGGAGCCCGGCGAAGCCCGGCGCCCCGCCTGCGCGGCCCGCGGCTGAAGCTGACCCGTGTTCTCGTGCTGGTCATATGCCTTGATGATGTCCTGAACCAGTTTATGACGCACGACGTCGCGCTCGTCAAAGT
>DASTFK010000053.1:0-11259 GCA_035719945.1 Nitrospira sp. | reverse complement strand
CTTTCAACAGTTCCCACCAGGGCAAATTCGCAATCGATTCCGCTGCCGCCGGCGCCAGGCGCCAGGGGTCGGCTTTCTCTGTTTCTGGACGGGTGTAATCGGGACCCATTTTGCACGCGCTGAGGATCACGAGGAAAAATAGACCCGCAAGATAGGTCGATCGGCAAGAGTCGGTTGCCATGTCATGCCTCCTCAATAGCTTTCGCTTTCACGCACATGGGTCGGTGTCAGCGCCGGCCGCGGCTCTCCACGAGACAATTCTCCATCCCCTGGCTTGTGAGCCGGTCCTGAGGGAGGCGTTGGAGGTGGCGCAGGATGGCGTCCTCCCCCATGCACGAGATTCTCGACGACGTAGAAGGTGACTGGAATGAGAAAGATCGCAATCAGGCTTGCGGCCAGCATCCCGCCGAAGACGGCAAGGCCAAGCAGCACCCGGCCGTGCGCGCCAGCGCCGGTCGCCATGACTAGCGGAAGCACGCCGAGAATGAATGCGAACGCCGTCATCAATATCGGCCGGAGCCGCAATCTGGCTCCCGTCAACGCGGCATCGGCGATCGACTTGCCTTGTTCATATTCGACTTTGGCAAACTCCACGATGAGGATGGCATTCTTCGCCGCCAATCCGATCAGCATCACCAATCCAATCTGGGTAAAGACGTCGTTCTCGCTCGCCTGAGGCGCCACCAGCTTCAGGAGCCACAGCGCGCCGAAGGCACCGAAGACGGCGATCGGCGTCCCAAGCAGCACGCTGAACGGCAGGGCCCAGCTCTCGTACTGCGCCGCGAGAATCAGAAACACGAAGAGCAGCGAGAAGCCAAAGATCACCGTCGCCGGCACACCTTCCGACGCCACCTTCTCTTGAAACGACATCCCCATGTACTCGAGTCCCATTCCGTCGGGCATCGTGCTCGCGAACACTTCCTCTACCGCCTTCATCGCTTGTCCCGAACTGTATCCAGGAGCGGCTCCTGCCATCAGTTGCGCCGCACGGTACTCGTTATAACGCATCGTGAACTCCGGGCCATGAAAGATGTCCATCGTCACCAATGCGGAAAGCGGGACCATATCGCCGTTGGCATTGCGTACATAGAATTGCCCGACATTCTCTGCTTGCGTGCGGAAATCCCCTTCGGCCTCCACGTAGACCTGCCAGACACGTCCGAAGCGGTTAAAGAAGTTCACCATGACGCCGCCCATGAACGACTGCAGCGTCTGGTAGACATCGGAAAGATTCACTCCTTGCTTCAAGACTTTCTCACGATCCACTCTGGCAAAGACTTGAGGCACGGCGGGAATAAACGTCGTATCGACTCGCGCAATTTCTGGACGTTTCCGGGCTGCCTCCATGAATTTCTGGGTGTTGTCTGCGAGGAATTGAATATCCCGACCGGTTCGGTCTTCCAAGACAAACGACACGCCGCCGGAGGTGCCGACTCCTGGGATGGCGGGCGGGGGAAACAGGAAAGCTTTGGCTTCGGGCAAATCGGCGAGACGCGCGTTCACAGTCTTGAAAATAGCCGGAAGCTGTTCTTCGGGCTTCTTCCGTTCTTCCCAGGGAGTCAGCGTCACGAAGAAAAACGCATTGTAGGTCGTGCTCACCGTGCTCAACAGACTAAACCCAACAATAGCGGAGGCATATTGGATCCCGGGCGTCGACTGCAAAATCGCCTCGATCTTCCTGCTGACTTCATCCGTGCGCTGAAGAGACGAGGCCTCCGGGAGTTGCACATTGAGATAGACATAGCCCTGGTCTTCCATCGGAAGAAAACCGCTCGGCAATTGTGAACCGAGCCAGCCTGCTACGATCGTCACCACGAGGAGAAACAACATCGAACGGCCAGCCTTTCGAATCAGGTGACCGCAGATACTGACGTAACCATCCGTGGCTCGACCAAACCATTTATTGAACCAGCCGAAGAAGAGGCCGAGAGGCCCTCTCGCCGGCTGTCTTGGCCGTAAGAGGAGCGCTGAGAGCGCCGGGCTCAGCGTCAGCGCATTGAACGCCGAGATGACCACTGATAGCGCGATCGTCACCGCGAATTGTTGATAGAGACGTCCGGTAATCCCGGGGATAAAGGCCGTCGGGACGAAGACCGCCGCCAGGATGAGTGCAATCGCGATCACCGGCCCAGAGACTTCCTCCATCGCCTTGAGGCTGGCGTCTTTCGGGGACATCCCGTGTTCGATGTGATGCTCAACCGCTTCGACGACCACGATCGCATCGTCCACGACCAGGCCGATCGCCAGCACCAACCCGAACAACGACAGGGTATTGATGGAAAACCCGAGCAATGGAAACAGCGTAAACGTGCCAATCAATGAGACAGGCACAGCGAGCAGCGGGATCAGCGTGGCGCGCCAACCCTGAAGAAAGATATAGACGACAATGATGACGAGAACCAGCGCTTCGAACAGCGTATGGACGATCTCTTTGATCCCTTCCCGGACAGCCTGGGTGGTATCGAGCGCAGTGACGTAGTCGAGATCGGGCGGGAACTGTGCCTTCATCTCCTCCATCATCTTCGTCGCCGCATCCATCGTTTGAATGGCATTGGAGCCTGGAAGCTGATAAATGGCGATGAGGGCGGCGGGTTTGCCATTCATTCTGCCGATGATGTTGTACATCTGTGCGCCGAGCTCGATTCGGGCCACATCCTTCAGCCGGACCATCGATCCGTCCTGATTCGCACGAATCACGATGTTGCCAAATTCCTCCTCTGACTCCAGGCGGCCCTGGGCGCGCACGCTATAGGTAAACTCTTGCCCTGGCGGCACCGGTTCGGCACCCACTTGGCCGGCCGGGTTCACCGTATTTTGAGCCTTGATGGCATTCGTAATTTCGGTCACAGTGATACCGAGTTTGGCGAGATGGTCAGGCCGCACCCAAAATCGCATGGCATATTGCCCGGCCCCGAAGATCTGGACTTGGCCAATTCCGGGCACGCGCGTCATCGGATCATTGATGTTCACGTAGCCATAGTTCGCCAAGAAGGTGGCGTCGTAGGTGCCGTTCGGCGAATAGAGGGAGAATAAGGCAAGCGGGCTGGTCGTGGCCTTCTTAATGGTGACACCAAAATTCTTGACATCGGGAGGCAATTGGGATTCAGCCTGGGTATACCGCATCTGCGCCAGAATCTGATCGTCGTTTGGCCTCGTGTTGATATCGAAGTTGACTCGCAATGACATTTGACCGTTATTCGCATTCACCGAATACATGTAAAGCATGTTGTCCACCCCGCTCATCAATTGTTCAATGGGAGTGGCAACCGATTTTTCGAGGGTGACGGCATCGGCTCCGACATAGGTAGCCTGCAGCAGAATCTCGGGAGGCGCGATGTTCGGAAACATTGCGATCGGCAGTTGCACCATCGCAATCACGCCAAGAATCACCATGATGATGGAGATCACCATGGCAACAATCGGCCGATTGATGAAGAATCTCGCCATAGGAATGAGGCTGAGTTCGTAAACGAGGATCAGACCAGCGTCACATCATCCGACTTTTGCTTCCGACTGGTCCTGAAACGGTTTGGGATCGACGGTCATCCCGGCTTTAACTTTCTGCAGCCCTTCGACCACGACACGCTCACCCGGCTCGAGCCCATGGTCAATGATCCACAGACTGCCGGACCGATGACCGACCTTGACTGGACGAATCTCCACTTTGTTTTCAGGAGTGACGACCGCAACCTGGTAGCTACCCTGCATTTCCGTCACGGCCCGCTGCGGAACCAGGATTGCCCTCTCTTTGGTCTGTGTCACCGCCCGTACCCTGGCAAACTGCCCGGGCCGCAACAGATTGTTCGGATTAGGAAACAACGCCGCCACGCGGATGGTGCCGGTCTTCGTATCGACTTGCCGATCGACGAGATAAAATTTTCCTTTGTGGGGATAGATCTTTTCTCCCCCCAAGACCAACTCGAGGAGTGCGAGGCTGTATTCTTTTGCCTCTTTCCGCTCCCTATAACCTTGCTGCACCTTGTCTGCCGCTGCGAGATATTCCTGTTCACTCATAGGAAAATAGACTCGAATTGGATCCAGCGTCGACATGGAGGTCAATTCGGTGTTGGCATCGATGAGATCGCCAATTTGGGCTTTTGAGATGCCGACCACACCGTCGATGGGAGCCGTGATTCTCGTCCATGAGAGATTGAGTTTCGCCTGCGCAACGGCCGCTTTCGCCGCAGCAACCGTGCCTTTTGTCGCGGCATGCGTCTGAATGGAATCATCCAACTCCTTTTGGCTAACTGCTCCTGCCTTGGCAAGGGGCGTGTCACGCTCGACATCCTGCTTGGCTTTTGTAAACTGGGCTTGCGCCTTTGCCAGATCGCCCAGGGCCTGATCGAGGGCCGTCTGGAACCTGCTCGGGTCGAGTTCGAACAACAGTTCGCCGTTTTTGACGAATGCCCCTTCGGTGTAAGGCCGTTTGAGGAGATAGCCGCTGACCTGCGCCCGAATGAGGGCGTTGTTTGACCCGTCCGTGGTTCCGACCCACTCCATTTGGAGGGGTACGTCTTTCTGAAGGACGTTGGCGACTTCGACCTGGACCAAGGGAGGAGGAGGAGCGGAGGCCGTTTCACCCTTGCAGTGAGCGAGGGCCAGCACTGACAGGCTTACCAGGACCGATGCCGCTGATTGAGCCAGGAGACGGCCTCTGAGTGCATCGTCCATACGCCCTCCGGCGATTAAGGAAGGGGTGTCTTTTATACAATTGCCCTCCTGACATCGTCAAGGCAGGGCTTGCTCTAGCACTGACGCTACGTCGTCCGCTTGAGACTCAGCATGTAACTCGTGAGGTCATGGAGTTCGGCCTCTGTCAGCGGAAACTTGGGCATAATCGAGCTGGGCGACACCGATTGTGGATCACGGAAATGCTTGAAATGCCATTCCCGATCCGGACGGGCGTCGCCTTCATAAGAGAGATCCGGTCCGATCGCGCCACCGTTGCCATGGATGCGATGACACCCCAAGCAACCGAGATTCGTATACAGCGTCTGACCATGCGCAATCGCCGGATCCGTTCGCTTCATGCCGTACAGGTTTTTCAACGAGATGCCTAGGAGAGAAAAGACTGTGATGAGAAACAGGGCGGCGACGGCCATGCCCACCGGGCGCGAAGCCGGAGCCCTGACCTTTTTTTGCCAGTCGAGAAACGGCCAGAACAGCATCACTGCAATCGCGATTGCCGGTAGTACCCATGTGGCCAACGGTTCCAGCGGACCATGGACGTACTTCAGCAACTCATAATAGAAGAGGAAATACCATTCCGGCACCGGCACAAAACTGGTGTCCGCGGGGTTGGCTTTGTCGGCCAGCGGAAACGGTACGAAGGTCGCCAAGAAGACCAGGACAAGGAAGACCGCCACCATCACCACCGCATCCATGTAGACTTGGCGGGGATAAAAAGGTTCACGGACGGCCGCCGCTTTGCGTTCATCCCAGGGACCGGCCGGTCCGACCCGGCGAAGGATGAAGAGATGCACGGCAATCCCCGTGACAATGATTGCCGGCAGAAACAGCACATGAACCGCAAAGAACCGTGAGAGCGTCAGAGCGCCCAGCGTCTCCCCGCCGCGCATCACCTTCACGAGAAAGTCACCGACGAGCGGAACCGTGCCCACCATGTTGATGCCCACCTGTGTGGCCCAGTAGGCGGTTTGGTCCCAGGGGAGCAGGTAGCCGGTAAAGGCGAACCCCATGACGAGGAGGAACAATACGACGCCGACCATCCACATCAATTCGCGCGGCGGCTTGAACGCGCCGTAAAGGAACACTTGCAGCATGTGCAGGCCGACCGCGATCACCATCCCTGACGCGCCCCAATGGTGAAGGCCCCGGACGAACCAGCCAAACGTAACCTGCTGTTCGATGAACTGCACACTGTCGTACGCATGGTCCGGAGTCGGCGCGTAATAGATGGCCAGGAACATGCCGGTGATCGCTTGGAGGAGAAAGAGGAAAAGCGTGGCCGAGCCGAACACATAAATCCAGCTGGCTCCGCCGGGAATCGGCTCGTCTAACAATGTTTTTTCGAGAGACTTGAGCTTCAGCCGACTATCCAGCCACTCATAGATGCGGGATGTCATCACACGCTTCTCCTGCCACTGATAAACGGCTATTCTCTTAGAGTCATGACATAGCCCATCAAGTCGTTCAGTTCAGATTGACGCAGCTGACTCTTCCACGGACCCATGCCCGTGCCGGGCTTTCCGTTTTCGACCACTTGCCTCAAGTCGGCCTCGGACTTCTTTTTACTTTCCGGACTCGTGAAATCGGCGGCGGGTGGTTTGAGGACTTTTCCCGACGGTCCGTCTCCCTTGCCTTGCGGGCCGTGACAGACGAGGCAGTTCTTCTCATAGAGCGCCTTACCCTTTGCAGGATCGCCAGCATCGACGGCCCGAGTCCCCCACAACAGTAGTCCAAGAACCAGCCCTGCACACAACGCTGCAAACAGCCCCCGATTCATGGTCATCTCCTTCTCAGTGAGAAGTCTTCGCCCGCACGGCCGCCACTTCCGCCGCCGAAACGGGATTGGCCGCGTTGCCCCATGAACTCCGCACGTAACTCAAAATATCCGCAATCTCTTCATCTTTCAGATGCCCCATCGGCGGCATGGTTGCGTTGTAATTTTCCCCATTAACCTGAAGAGGTCCATTCAACCCGTTCAACACTGTCTCGATCACGCGTGATGTGTCGGCCACCAAATAATCCGACTTTGCGAGCGGTGGAAACATCCCTGGCATCCCCTGCCCCTGAGCTTGATGGCAACCCATGCAATGAGTCTTGTAGAGAGTTTCACCCGCGGCTCCTGGTGCTTTCATCGGCGTTACGGTAGAGGCTTGGGCGGTAGGGGTTCCCTTTCCATAATAGTCCGATTCCGCCTGCTTTCCTGAATAGATTGCCTTGGCCTCCGGCCCTTCGACCTTCAATTCCCCAAGCGCCCCTTTGTTGAACGCGCGCAGGATGGAATGGTCCACGAGTTTGTACGAACCGGGGACGTCCACCTTAAACTCCACGATGGCTGCTCCTCCTGCCGGGACAAGCGTGGTTTGAATGTGCTCAGAGTACCGGGTACCAGCTTCCGCATAGACACGGTCGAAGATCTCGCCGATTACATGGAAACTGGAGACGAGGTTCGGCCCTCCGTTTCCCACAAAGAGCCGGACACGCTCCCCGACTTTGGCTTTCAGCGCCTTGTCACCCAACAATGCCCCTTCAGCGCCGTTAAACACGACATACGTCGGATGTTCCTCGATGGCTTTTTCCATGTCGAAGGGTTGATGACCTTTCTCGTGGTGAGGTCCCTTGGTATAAAAATCGCTCTGCACCACATAATACTCACGATCCACTGGAGCCAATCCCCCTGGCGGCTCGACCAGGATCAGTCCGTACATGCCATTGGCGACGTGCTCGCCGACCGGCGCCGTCGCGCAGTGATAGACGTAGAGCCCTGGATTGATCGCCTTGAACGTGAATTGCGTGCGGCGACCTGGTGCGGTGTTGCTGCTGGCTGCTCCCCCGCCCGGGCCGGTCACCGCATGGAGGTCGATGTTATGAGGGAACCGGCTGTCCGGATGGTTCATGAGGTGGAATTCAACCGTATCGCCTTGTCTCACTCGAATGAATTTTCCGGGAACTTTTCCGCCGAAGGTCCAGAAGCTGTACTCGACGCCGTCGGCCATCGGCAGGTTGACCTCGCTCACCTCTAATTCGACGACGACCTTGCTTGGGTGGCGGCGTGTAATGCGCGGCGGTACTTGGGGAGCATCTGTCAGGATGGCCGGAATCGTACCGCCGCTTTGGGCCGTCGATTTCCCTTGCGCCGAGCCGCTCTTGGCTTTTGCGGCGTTGGCCTGCCTCGCCGGAGCGACATCGACCATTATGATGGTGGTCGACGTTATGGCCAGCGCACATACCAGCGTCCGGAGTGGTCGTCGGTTCAACAGCCGAGATCCAGAGCTCACGTCAGTACGGGCGCGGCGTCCGTCGATCTCATGCATGGGTCTCCCCTCGCGCAGAGGTGCGGCCTATTGTTGCCCACCTACAGTTCGATCTGTTTGGCAACTCCCGACTTGAATTCCTTGAATACCACAAGGAGGCGACCGTTCTCGATCTTTGTAGGCAAAGCATCCAGCGGCCGCGGCGCCGGTCCCGCGACGACACGTCCCGACATGTCGAACACGCTACCATGACAGGGACATTTGAACTGTTGCCCTGCACCGTCCCAGTGATAGCCGCACCCCAGGTGAGTGCACAGGGGAGAGAACACCGTGACTTCACCGTTGGCCTGTTTCACCGCCCACACGGCCTTTTGCGTTTTGGTTTCGAGATAGCCGTCCTGAATAGTCGCCACGTACTCCAACTGTTTGGGAACACCGGCCAGCAACTCGCCCGCGGAAGCCACATCCACCCACTGCTGCGCCCGCCGCTTGAACGCCGGAGAGATGAGGTACCCGACCAAAGGAACCGCAAGGCTGAGCCCAATCAAGCCGGCCGCCGCCTCGATGACCAATTGAAAAAACCGGCGGCGCCCGCCGTCTGGACCGGTGGAGGCTCCCGCCGAGGCATGCGAGTCAGAAGAAGAGCTCATCGCTGTTGTTTTCCGGCGTAGGGTTCTTCGACGGTAATTTTGATCAACTGCCCTTCCCGAAGATGGTCCGATTCCTCAAGGCCATTAGCCACGGCCACTTGATTGGCCTTCCATGCAGATCGCATGCGGGCAGTCAGATCCTTCACCGTCTCCCCTCCTTGAGCCTTCACAAGACGAATCCGTTTTTCACGGATGCTCTTTCGCTCGTCAGGAGACAGTGGACGGAAACTCTGAACGACGGTCTGGAACACCGGGCGAACGGTGTCAAAATTCCTGGTCTCCGCGATGCCCGCGATTTGGTAAATCATGCCGCCATGGGCGATCCACGTGAGATCGACCTTCAACCTGGAGTCGCCCACCTGCGTGTGGGCTGCAGGCAGCCCGTTGATCGTCGTCGTCTCCGTTCTGGGGAGCGTGGACTTGCTGGCCTTTTCCAAGGCGCGGGCCCCGTCCAGAGGATCATTACCCTGGGCGACAGCACGGAGCACGACTGCTGTGCCTCCATCTTTCGGCGCCGCGGCCAATTGCACGGGCGTATTGTCTACATTCCAGGAGGCCGGGAACTGGACAAAAAAGTTCAAATCAGGGTGGCGGTAGGTCGATCCCTGAATAATGCCGTTCGCGGCCCGCTGACCCGCGACGAGACCGTCAAGCCTCGCAAGGAAGGCGTCATGTGAAGGTGAAATCGGCTCGCGCTTGGCCTGTGTGAGACCCTTCGCGTGCTTCGTCGTATTCTTGACTCGATCCGGCGTGGCAGGATGGGAGTCGAAGAAACTGGGCTTGCGTGGGCCGTCGCTTAACAGCGCTTCCTCACGCCCCAAGGTGGCCAAAAAGGTGGCGAGCCCGACGGGATCCCAGCCGGCCTTGGCCGCCATCTCCTGTCCGACTTCATCCGCCTCGCTCTCCTGAGAGCGGCTGTACGGAGAAAACACGAGGCTCTGCGCGAAATTGCCCACGCCTCCGACAATATTTCCGACGACGGGAACAAAAAAGCCGGTCACGCCGGACACGAGATTGGTGATGAGCGCGAACGGCCCTTGGCGGGAAATCCTCTGGACCGTATGCCTCGCAGCGACGTGCCCAATTTCGTGGCCGACCACCCCGGCCAACTCGTCTTCAGTATTGACCAATGCCAGCAATCCGCGCGTGACGTACACATAGCCGCCGGGAAGCGCAAAAGCGTTCGGTTCGACCATATCCACGACATGAAATTGGTGTGGCAGGTCGTGGCGCGGCGATTCCTTGACAAGCCGTTGGCCAACCGCGTCAACATAACCCGTCAAAGCGGCGTCATCGAGCAAGCCCATTTCTTGCTCAACTTTCTTCGATTCCTCCTCGCCAATTTTCTTCTCTTGTTCGACGGTGATGAGGGTGACTTCTGGGAGGTTGCTCACAGGGTTAATCGAGCAGGCGTCGGCTGCCGCTGCTAGCAATATCAATAGAGCGAGATTCTTCACAGGCTGTCGAGCGAATATCAGAGCGCGAATCATCATAGTCGTTCTCCTGATCTGTCGTACGCGGTACATCGTGTGGTAGCGTTCACTTGGCCGGTTTCACCTCGGCTGTGTATTCCGTGCCGTCAGCGGCGCGGCCTTTTGCCTTGAGCATGCGATGGGTACCGGCCTGATAGAGGACGGCTTCGACGGTCCCTCGTTCGGATTTCGAGACTAATCTGCCCTCGTTGAGGACAAACTCACCATGGCCGGTGAAGACTCCAATGGTTCTGAGGCTACTGAACTCATATTTACCATCGGGGGCAATGGCGACCGTGACCCAGTCGTCCCTTCGATCGGGCGGTATACGGCGCATGAGGCCATCCCATTTTCCTGCAATCTCAGAGACGTCGGTAATGGGGAACTGCACCCATTGCTCCGGCTCGGAACGATCCGTCGTTTCACAGGCAGGGCTCATTGCGAGGCAGACGAGAGCCAGACAGGTCATCAACCATCGAGATGTGTGCATGAACCACTCCCGTTTCGCTTCACCGAGGCGGGAGAGAAATCTAACACAATGAAATGGATGCTTCCAGACGGCCTTCATATGTTTATTGACTCGGTGGCGCGGCTGTCTTCTTCCCATCGGACTTTTCTTCCGGCGGCGGTACCTGGATCAGTTCGTCAACGATCTTGTTCAGCGGATTGTAGGTTGACGCGGTCTTGCGATTCAGAAAGTCTGCGACGATGCTGCCCAACGCAACCCGAGCCGCATCTTCAAAGTAGACAGGGTCCTTCGACACGGCTTCACTCTGCATGGTCCCTTCGGCTATCGAGGACCAAAGCAGCTCACCGGTTTCTGCATTCCACAGCTGGACCGACATTCGCAGGATGCTCGACCGAACCTGCGCGAGGAGCACTCCGATAGCGGGGAATGTCCAGCGATCGTGCATGATTTGCGTGAAGGCGGCCAAACGGGGTTGAAACACATAACGAGCGCCAATGGCCATTCCGAGTTTTTTTAAGGAATCACGATTGAGAATATGGCTTTGCTCTGCATCCGCCCGCATCTGCGTATATTCTGCCGCCAGACCCTGTTGATTGATTTGCGAGACGGTATGCTGCGGACTGACGACGTGTATTTGAGGGGCTACTTTGTGAAGGATTTGACCGAGCATGTAGTCCACCCCGACTTCGCTTCCGCGAAGTCCCGGCATCGTGAGTGCTCCAAAAATG
>DASTFK010000052.1:0-6490 GCA_035719945.1 Nitrospira sp. | reverse complement strand
ACAGGAAAGCCTCGAGATGATCATGACTGTGGTGCCCGAGGAAAAGGTCGAGCCGATTCTAGCGGGTCTTCGGCCGCTGTTTGAACGACATTCCGGAGTCATGTTCGTTGCGGATGTAACCGTGAGCCGTCAGGAGTACTTCGCGACGAGAGGCAAACAGGCCTGACCGTCTGGCGCACCGCCGCTACCCTTGTCATCACGAGGGGAAGTTGTCTACAATGGGCGGCTTGGCGTTGGCTCAAGAGGTACTATCGTGAAGGGGCTCCGGTTCGAACGCATCGGTCAGGGACGCTACTACAATGTGGTGTTCCATCTCGGCGGGACCTATGTGCCCGTCAGCGACGAAACCATTGAAGATCTCAAAGCGCAAAGTCTACTTCCAGCCGAGCGGTTCCTGGATCTTCTGATCGATCGTGTCGGCTACTCGTCCTACCTGAAGGATCAGATCCGCAAAGAGTTGAAGAGTTCGGGGGACCCGGTGACGCAGATTACGGTCCTCCAGGGGGCGATAAGAGAGTTATAAATAGACCCTTTGGTTTTATGTGAATCCGTTTATGGCAATCCATTCGCTTCGTTGAGCCTTGTTGGGATCTAGTTTTTCAAAACCGGAATCATCGAGCCATCCGCCCTTTACTTCCAACATTGTGCCATATGGTGCGCGAACACCTCGCATCGCTCCGATGAAGTCGTCTTCCTGAAACGCGTCTGCTCTCTTGGCGCGTTCAACCCATGGCCTGTAAGCAATGTGATTTGAAGTTCGCTCGAAGGAAATGCGGCTGGCTCGCTTTCGTCGATCCATATCTTGGCATCGACTGCATCGAGCGAGCTTCCAACTTTCTGCAGGGTGAATATCGCTGTTGTCGTACGTTCTGCGAACGCTAAGAGCCTCGGTTTCAGAGCTTCTATTATCTGCCTGTTTGCTGATTTTCCTATTTCGAGACCTAGACAATATTGAGCACGATAACCGATGGGCGAGTTGAAGAATGCATCATAGCCATGGCGATCAATGCTGAGAAGAAATGCCGCTCGCGTACAACCTCTTAGCCTTGAATCCTTAAAAGGTTCCGATTCGTATTCGAGAACCATGCTCGTCGAGATGACCTGTATAAGGGCATCCTCAAAGCCTTTGAGTCCAAGCAATCGGGTTCTACGCTCGGTTGGTACGAGGGTTGTAAAGTCCCATAAAGGAGTCATAACAATCCGGCGGTGAGACTTTCAGGTGCGGAGACGCCTTACGTATCCCAAGTCCCTCCTTCTTTGTAGAGCTTATTCATGATGTCGTTCTTTCTCTGCGGATCGTGCTCGTACTTGATCGCTTTCGTGTAGTTCTCAATCGCCAATTGTACTTTGCCCCGGCTCGCATAGCATTTGGCCACGCCCAGATAGGCCCGCGCATTTTCGGGATCGGCGCGGAGGGCATGATTGAAACATTCCATGGCCTCCTCCCGCTGGCCGCGGTCAAAGAGCATCCAACCGAGCGCCGAATGGGCCGGCGCAAGATCCCGATTGGCCTGCACGGCCTCACGGTATTCCTTCATCGCGAGATCGGGACGGTTCTTGTTTTCATATAAGCCACCGAGCGCAAAATGCACTTCGGCGTCCCGCGGATTGAGCCGCAACGCCTCCTGATATTCCAACAACGCCGCTTGCAGTTTGCCCTGCTCGGCCAGCGCACAGGCCAGGTTCGCGTGAGCGACGCCATCGTTTGGGTTCAGCTTGATAACCTCGCGGTACTGGGGGATCGCCATTTCTAACCGCTCCTGTTCCTGATAGGCGACGCCGAGGTTCGTTCTGGCCGGAGCATAGCCGGGATCCAGCCTAACCGCCTCTCGATATTCCTTGATCGCCATCTCCACATGATCAGCCCGCTCGTGAATTTGCGCCAAAAAATAGTGGGGATGGGCGGAATGCGGCGCCAGCTTGGCGGCCGTTTTATACGACTGTATCGAGAGTTCAGATTGGCCTGACTGCGACAAGAAGAGTCCCATAACCAAATGCACCGCGGCCTGATCAGGGTGGCCGGCAACCAGTCCTTCAACCCACACTTTGACTCGGGCAATATCGTCGGCCTCCTGGAGCGACAGCGCATGGCTGGTCCATGCCTCGGCAAACTGTCCCTTGATCAACTGCACGACGTTCAAGACGAAATGCGGACGCGGATCGCGCGAGCCGGTCGGCTCCGGGTGTCGCGCCCAGGCGAGCGCCGTCTCGGCCGCCTGTTCCCACGCTCCGCTCAATAGCGCTGCTTCACAGGTGGTTTGGTGCTGGCTCATGGGAGAGGAGCTATCTGGTCAGCGTGTCTTCGATGTCCGGCGAGGTGGCTTGCATATGCAGGCCGAGGGCGGGATACCGCTCGGTCAATTTTTGTTTCATCAACCAGGCGATGGTCCGGTAGGACCAGTGGCCCTTCACCCCGGAGCGGAGCTTCGCGATATACTCCGCTTCGGCAAAATCCATCTTGAACAGGCAGCGCACTTTGAAGCCGAACGGGATGGCATACAGCGCCGCCTCCCCGCTGACTTTCCTTAACTGGTCAATATCGGTGCGCACCGCGTCCATGGCCTGGCGATATTCCGCGTCGAGCCCGGCCTGAACCAACGGCGGGGGCACCTCATACCCGTGAGCGGTTGTAAAGTTCTGTTGGATCTGTTGGCAGCGGCGGTGGCGATGCATGTCCCGCCAGCCTCCGATGTCCATGAGCACGTCGAACGTCAACGCGTATCCAGCACGAAACTCCCTGGGCAATTCGTCATAGGGTCCGCGGTTGCTCAAGGCCACGGCGATCGTATCCTGCTTTTGTTTCTCCGACCAGTCGCGTACGACCGCAAGCAACTTCCGATACGGCGCCTGCGACACGCGGTACAGCAGCGTCGCCACCGTTTCATCAAGCGGATCGTGTGGCTCGATCAAATCGACAGGTTCTTGCACTCCCCACGTCGTTAGGGATTCCAGGCCCGTCCCGCGGAGCGCTTCCTTCGCGTACCGCGCCAGGTTTGTATAGACCGTGGCCTGATAGTCGTTCGCCTTCGCATAACGTGCAAGGGTCGGCGCCATGGGTTCGTTGAGTCCGCCGGTCTGGCCTGACAGCTCTCCCCACACGTTCATCGGCGGCCGCTGACAGGCATCCTTCAGTTCCTCACCGATCATGCGAAGTTCGGGAAGTTGCGAGGACAGCAGTCTCGTGATCTGCTTCTCCAGCGTGCGAATACTGACCACCTGTCCTACGTTGGTTTTACAGGCCAGGGGCAGCAGATACCGAGTCACATCGAAGGCGCGGGCGTTGATGGTTCGCTGATAGTCGCCGGGCTTCATCACATCCGGGCGCGGTTCACGCTCTGTGAGGTACTTCACGAGCGGCTCGTGGAGCAGGCGGTAGATTTCTCCGAGACTCCGCAAAATACCGTGGTAGGTGCCCTCGGTTTCGCTTCCATGAATGGCGTCCGGCACATACCATCCGCCCGAGGCAAAATTTTGGTAGCGACTCGACTTTGCCTGGCCATCCCACACGGGTTCATCCTCCAGCCGAATGGCGGCCAGTTCGGTGATGTCTTCGAAGCAAATGATGACGTGGCCTAAATCGGCAATCGACGCGTGGCCGTAGTCGAAATAGAATTGCTCCCAGAATTTTTCGGACGAGTGCCCGTGGACCCACTTGATGCTGTGCTCGATCGAATCTGGCGAGCGACTGTAGCGTGCCAATGCATAGGCGGATTTTTCCGGGGGCATGGGCGCCACGGCGATGACACGGCGGACTGGGCGATCACTGCTCACAAATTGTCTCCCGTCATGCACACAGTGCGGAGTGGCGAACTATAGCGCCCGCGCAGCGCTCCCTGCAAGAAGAGATGACGCGCGTTGACTTGCCCGCAAACCGGTCGTTATATTCGCGCGCACATCCCACGAACGGCTGTGCATACCAGGCGACCCGCATGATTAAAGGCATCAAGGGCGTCAAGGACATCCTTCCTGAAGAGACGCCGCGCTGGCGATTCATTGAAGAGACCGCACGACGGTGGGCGGATCGCTATGGGTTTAGGGAAATCCGCATTCCGATCTTCGAAGTCACCACTCTGTTCGCCCGCAGCATTGGGGCGGCCACGGACATCGTTGAAAAAGAAATGTACACCTTTCCGGATCGAGACGGCACTTCCCTGACGCTGAGGCCAGAGGGGACTGCAGGAACGGTTCGAGCGTTCATCGAACACAACCGAGCCGCCGATCCCCTGCCACAGAAGTACTTTTACATCGGACCCATGTTTCGTCACGAACGGCCGCAGGCCGGCCGCCTCCGGCAGTTTCATCAGTTCGGCGTCGAATACTTCGGAACGCAAGATTCTAAGGCCGATGTCGACGTCATCGCACTGTTGTGGCGCTTTCTTGCGGATCTGGCCCTACCGGATCTCACTCTTGAAATCAACAGCCTAGGAACCGCTGCCGACCGCACGGTATATCTCCCGGTGCTGGTCTCCTTCCTCAAGAGCCGCATTGGAGACCTATGTGACAATTGCCGGCGGCGCATGGAGACGAATCCCCTGCGCGTCCTCGATTGCAAAGTGCCGGGTTGTCGCGCGGCGACAGAGGACGCTCCTCAACTCGTGTCCCACTTGTCCCCGCAGGCCAAGAGCCATTTCGATGACGTCCTTTCATCGCTCTCCGTTCTCGGCATCCCGTGGCGTCTGAATCCCCGGCTGGTCCGTGGACTCGATTATTACTGTCTGACCGCGTTCGAGATCACGTCATCGCACCTCGGCGCGCAGAATGCCGCGGGCGCTGGCGGCCGTTATGACGGTTTGGTCGAATTATTGGGAGGACCCGTGATGCCAGCTGTCGGATTCGCCGCTGGCCTTGAACGGATTGCCATGATGCTTCCTGAAAAGAGTCTTCCTCCTTCTCTCCCGTCAGTGTACGTCGCAGCCTTCGGTTCCGAGGGTGGCCCGGCTGGAGTTCGCCTCCTGGATGCACTACGTCTGGCTGGTGTTTCTGCTCAGAGCGATTATCGCGCGACCACACTTAAAGGGCATCTCCGTCAAGCCGATCGGAGCGGATGTCGCTTTGCGGTGCTCCTCGGCGATGATGAGGTCAAGTCCGGATCTGCCGTGGTCCGTAACATGGATTCCAAAGCCCAAGAGACTGTAGCGCTGCCGGACCTTCCTCGTTATTTTCTCTCGCTGATCAAGGGAATTTAGGCCCTGGTTTTTCCGATTGACTTCGCCTGAAAAACCCCGTAGTCTCGCCCCTACACGCTCTATATAACCACTTGATTCTTCAATAAATATTCTGTTTACTATAAGAGATTTCCAATGCCTGCACGGAAACTTGGTCTTCTCTTATCCACAGCCCCTACGGACAGGACAATTGAGACGGTGGTGCAGCTCGCCGAAGCCGCCGTTCGGCAGGGTGTCGAGGTGTATTTGTATCTGATCGATGAAGGAGTTAAGGGGTTCAAGGATATCCGTTTTGGCCGCTTACTCGATGGGGGCGTAAAGATGTCCGTCTGCGCCTATGGATGCCAACAGCATGGTGTCTCCACTCAACAGGTGGATTCCCGTGTTTCATTGTCAGGCCTCGTGGTGCTTTCTGGCATTATTGATGGGTGTGACCGCTTTTTGGCGTTTACGTGAGCAGATGTCGAAGCGTGTGGTGGTGGTTATAGCCGAAGATCCGACAAAAACGCATCGTCCAGTCGAAGCCTTACGAATTGCGCTTGGTCTCTGTGCCGGCGACCATCAAACGACGATCGTGCTGCTGGGACGAGCCCCGCTTCTCCTGACCGATGACACGGAAGACATCGTCGACGTGGATATCCTCGAGAAGTACCGTCCTTCCTTGGCTCAACTCGGCGTACCGTTCGTCCTTGAATCAGGTGCAGCTACGGATGCGCTTCTCGAGGGGTTCTCTGTGACGAAGAAGTCGGTTGACGAGATCCGCAGTCTGCTTGAATCGTGTGACCGTACGCTAGTCTTTTCATGAAGAAGACACTCTATCTCCTCAGAAAGCCGATCGATCAAATCGATCCCGCGCTGTTTCTTCCAACGAACTCTCAGGGAGATGTCGTCCTGCTGGAAGAAAGCGGTGGTCGAATGTTTTCCTATGAGGGAGGAGCGGTCTTCTCTCTCACAAATGGCGAAGTTGAGAATGGCCTCACATATGACGGCCTTATAAGAAAGATTTTCGAATGTGATCACACGGTGGTGATCTAGCCTATCGGCTCTTCTCCGAAAATGTGTGGCATAGAGAAGAACAGTAGTCGTCGTAGGAATCGGAGTAGGAGGGGTGGATGGTGGGGATTGTGGGTAAGAGGCTGATCCAAAAGAGTTGTTGTCTTTGACGCGTTGTGGATGAACTTGGGGATTGACTCGGAGTGTGAGGACAGTGCACTGTTCATAACTTCTTGAAGGGCGGCGGACGCAGAGCTGCCGACGGATTGTAAAGGACATAAAGTTCTTGTCTTGACTCACGATAACAGCCGAAAATGGTTTATTATCCACAG
>DASTFK010000051.1:0-3870 GCA_035719945.1 Nitrospira sp. | reverse complement strand
GGTATAGGATGCCTGTGATCAGGACATACCCGCATCCCTTGATCATGAGAGACCTTGTCCTGATCATAAGCCCAGTGACAATGCGTGGTGCGAGAGCGTGGGAGCGCTTGCAAGGACCCAGGCACTACAAGGTGAGAACGGGAAATTTTGGCAACGAGCCGTCTTGGAATCCTGTCAGTCGGACGACCACGTCATATAATTGCTGCACCCGCTCGCTCTTGACCGTCTCGAACCCATGACCCAGCACGGCATGGTTGGCGGCATCGAGCAACGGCTTCATCGTCGGCCACTCCTTGAGGTACCTGTGGCCCATCGGATCGTCCAGTGCGGCCAACAGACGGAATTGCGCCTGCGCGGGCAGCACGTATTTGCCATCGATGTCTTGGAGGTAACAGGCGCGGCAGATCTCTTGGAGCGCCTGCGGTAGTTGGTCCGGCTGAACGTCCCACGTCTTGATGTGGTATTGCTTGAAGAGACGGTATTGGGCGAAGCCTTCCAGCGTTCGCACCAACGCTCGCATGGCCGCCTCCGTATCATGCGTAACGCGAAGCCGTCGGCCCGCATGTGCCAGCAACTCAAAGGGGAGCAGTTCCTTGACGTCGGCTGGATCCAGAACGAGTTTTTCCAAGAAACCGGCATTGGCTTTAATCGCCGGAATTCCTACCTTCAGTCCCGGCGGCCCTCCGAACATTGACGCCATTTCGATCGCCTTGACGGCGCCTTTCAGCTTCTCCCAAGCCTGACGATAGTGAAAGCGCTCCCACAGGTCATACCCCTCGGCAAGATCCGCCAAGGCGCGATAGAGCGGCTTCTGCCCACCGCTCACGCGGCTTTCAATTTGACGGAAGATGGTTGCCGCGGCCACAAATGCGCCACGGTTGAAAAGTTCGCAGCCTTGCCGCCTCACGCTTTCGGCGCCTTCATCCCAGGGATTGATCGATATCCAGAGACGTTCCCTTCCTTCGAGTGTGACCGCATCGCCTTCACGTCCCTCCTTGGGCTCAATCAGGGACACGATGCGGGACGTGAACGGCGTCGCGGCAAGGACGAGGGCGCCGGCCATGGCTGCAGTAGCGCCGGTCACATCCACGACCAGTGCTCCTGGATCGACTTCCCACGTGTGAAGCATGGCAGGAAGTGACCGTGCGATCGTCTGGTAACAACCAGAAAAGTGGTCCGGATCCGAGACCAGCACCCAATCCCAGCGGCGCGGCATTTGGCTGATGTGGGGCTGGACGTCTCTTTCCACGAGCGCCTTCGCCGACTCTGGCAGGACGAAACAGAGGGATTCCGGACGGAGCCGATTGATCGAATACACGGCTGGAGCCATCTCTCCAGTGAGCGCGACGACCAAGGCGGCGACTGGTTGATCTTGGGCCATTTCGCGCGGACTATACCACGAGGCTGGCGTAAAAGCCCGCGGGCATTGACCATTCGGAACGCGTCCTTCTGCTTGACGGTCATGGCCAAGGCGCTTAGACTTCCGTAACATTTCGTCGCCCTCCCGCACCGCGCCTGATCTCCAGAGGTTTCCACATGGTCTGGTGGTATTGGATGGTTCTGGGTCTAGCACTGCTGGGCGCTGAAATGACGACGCCCGGCGGCTTCTACATTCTATTTTTTGGCTTATCTGCCCTGCTCGTAGGTACCTTGGCGGGGCTCGAGGTCGTCAGCATGGATTGGTTGCAGTGGTTGCTCTTTTCTGTGATCGCCATCGGCTCGCTGCTGGTCTTCCGCGGTCCGTTGCTGGCACGGATGAGTGACGGTCGCGATGCACATGCGCATGTGGACTCGATGGTCGGCGAAGTGGCGATTCCTCTGGAGGCCTTGCCAGCCGGCGCGACGGGAAGAGCGGAACTGCGTGGCAGCACCTGGACAGCGAAAAATGTGGGTCCAACCGACTTTCGTAAGGGTCAGCGAGGGAAGGTGACAAAAGTCGACGGGTTGACTCTCTGGATTACCACCGAGTAGTCGCACGCTCGACGGTAAGCGATAGGCCGAAACGTACTCTGTCACGGCGACACCTCGCACGCTTTTCACAGTCTACGGGTATATGACGATGGAGGAGGTAAGCATGTCGGCTGGTACGTTTGTCGTCCTCTTTCTTGCTCTACTGGTCCTCTACGTCATTGCTAAAACCGCCGTCGTCGTGCCCCAACAGAGTGCGTACGTCGTGGAACGTCTCGGCAAGTATTCCGATACGTTGAATGCGGGGTTTCATATTCTCCTGCCATTCGTGGATACAATCCGGTATCGACATTCGCTTAAAGAAACCGCTATCGACATCCCGGAGCAAGTCTGCATCACACGTGATAACGTCCAGGTGGCAGTCGACGGCATCCTCTATCTCAAGGTGCTGAATCCCGAGCGTGCCTCCTATGGAATCAGCGACTTTCATTTCGCACTCTCGCAGCTCGCGCAGACGACGTTGCGCAGTGAGATTGGGAAAATCGAACTGGACCGCACCTTCGAAGAGCGAACCAACATCAACATCCAGGTCGTGAATGAATTGGACAAAGCCTCCGAATCCTGGGGCGTGAAAGTTCTGCGCTACGAAATCAAGAACATCACCCCGCCGAAGGGCGTGCTCGACGCGATGGAGAAACAGATGCGCGCGGAGCGTGAAAAACGCGCGCTGATCTTGACCTCAGAAGGCGAACGAGACGCCGCGATCAATCAAGCCGAGGGTGAAAAGCAGCAGGTCATCAAGGCCTCAGAGGCAAAAAAACAGCAACAGATCAATGAGGCGGATGGTGCGGCTGCCGCGATCCTCGCCATCGCCCAGGCCACAGCCGAGGGATTGCGCAAGGTCGCGGAGACCATTCAAGTCCCCGGAGGCCAGGAGGCGGTTCAACTGCGGGTTGCCGAACAGTACATCACCAAATTCGGTGAGCTGGCCAAGACCAACAACACGCTCATTCTGCCGGCCAGTGTCTCTGACGTCGGATCGATGATCGCCGTGGCCATGAACGCCATTAGACAGACAGCTCCAGCTGCTCCGGTGGCCAAATCCTGACACGATGCTGGACACTGGCGGCGTTTGACAGCATGGGGGCCCTCGCCTAGAATTACCCTCGATGCGCGACTTTGTCCTCCAAGCGTTCAACGACAGCGCGACCGTCAAGCAGCAGTTTGTCCGCGACCATGCCGACCGAATTGTCGAAGTGGCCAAGCTCATTGTCAGGACTTTCCGGGAAGGTCACAAAGTCTTGTTGTTCGGCAACGGAGGCAGCGCGACGGACGCCGCGCATATCGCCGCGGAATTCGTCGGCCGCTACAAGCGGGAACGCGCTCCCCTGCCTGCCATCGCTCTTGCGACCGATATTGCCGCGATCACCTGCATCGCCAACGACTACGGCTTTGACGAGCTCTTCGCCCGACAGGTGCGCGCCCATGGCCAAAAAGGCGACGTCGCCATCGCGATCAGCACCAGCGGGAATTCTCCAAACGTCCTGAAAGGCGTGGAAGCAGCGAAGGCCTGCGGGCTCACGACTGTCGCCTGGACCGGCGGTACCGGCGGCAAGTTGGTCGGAATGGTCGACTTCGCCTTCGTCGTGCCCTCGAAGGTCACGGCACGGATTCAGGAGAGCCACATTACGCTTGGACACGTGCTCTGCGAACTGACAGAGGAAGAGCTCCTTGGCAAAGCTTCCTGACCGGACCGGCCACTCCAATCGCACGCCTCGTTTGATTCCTCCAATCAATGTTTCCGATTTAAAGACGTATCCGCTCAAGAAGCGGCACAGCAAGGTGCGCGTCTCGGATTTTGCAAAGCCGTGGCGCCGCGGAGGCAGCTTCAGTCTGTTCTATCGAGCCCTTCCCGACATTCTCGCCGTCAAAACGCTGCGTGCCGTGGCCAACGCGATCGCG
>DASTFK010000050.1:0-5110 GCA_035719945.1 Nitrospira sp. | reverse complement strand
GTCAATCGAGCTGCGTGAAGCGCCCGCGCTTGACCTGAATCAAGAAGAGGGGCCGATCCAACGTGCCGTCTTGCGCGAAGGAGGCCGGCCCCGCCAGTGCAGGGAGGTCCTGCTGGGCGGTGAGATAGTCGCGGATCGCCTCCCCCGACGTCGCGCCTTTCTTAATGGCTTCGATCACGAGTCTTGCCGCGTCATATCCCTGCATCGCAAACAGCGTCGGCGGATTTTGAAACCGCTTTTTGTAGCGTTCGACGAACTCCTGCACGTTGGGATTTGGACTATCGACAAAAAATCCGTCGACGAAGACCGCGCCGTCGATGGATTGATCCGCCGTGCGGGCGAAGTCCGGGGCATTCCAGCCATTGCTGCCCAGGAAGGGGACTTTCATGTCGTGAAAGTTCAGTTGAGCGGCGATCAGGCCGACATCCGAGGCCCGGCCGGGTATGAAGACGGCGTCGAACCCGGGCGTATAGAGCACTTTCTTGTCGAGCTTGGTGAGCCTGCCTCCGATCTTCGTCGGATCGACCGGGACGGCCAGGCCGTATTTCTTCAGATCCTCGGCCTTCATGCGCTTCAACTGCGCGCCCACGTCCGAATCGCCTTCCTTGTAGGACTCGATGGCGATGATCTCGCCATCCCTCTGCTTGGCTTCGTTGGCGAACAGGCGGGCCATTTCGCGACCGTAGGCGGTATCCGGATGGAGAATGCAAAAGCGGCGGAATCCGAGGTCGCCCGTGGCGTATGCGGCGATCTTGCGCGCCTGCAATTGATAGGTTAGTGCGGTGCTAAACGTATAGCTGCCGAGACGTCTGACGTTCGGCAACATCGCTGTCGGGGTGAGCAGTGGAGTATGCGAACGCTCAGCCAACTCCGACATGACGGGCAGGTTTTTTGACAGCAGCGGACCGATCACGGCGACGGGACGGTCTGTGGTCAACAGACTGGAGAAGTCGTCGAGGAACGAAGCCTGGGACGATTCCGTGTCTTTCACCAACAACCCGATCGAAGGCCCTCCGGCTCGATCCACGGCTGATTCCACCGCGAGCTGCACGCCGCTCAGGACGTCGTTGGCGAATGACGAGAGTTTGCCTGACAGCGGCAACACGGCTGCAAGCAAGAACTGGCTGGATTTGAGCTTGGTATGGAGCGTATCGAGCATTTCCGACAGCCGGCTGCTCTGGGCATGCGATGGAAAATGAGCCAGGAACTGTTGGATCTGCCGAGAGGCTTGATGCTCTTCTCCCCGCCCCATATACAAGTCGATCAAGCGCAGCGCGGCCAGATCTCCCGGGAAGCTTTTCGGATACGCTTCCTTGATCCGCTCGAGCATTTTCTTGTCAAAGGATTCGTTGATCAGTGCCGTGATGTTCGTGCGGATCTCTTCCGCCTGGTCGTCTGAACTCAACGCGATTTCGTCGAGCCAGGCAGCAATGGCGCGGGCAGGCTCTTTCTTCTGAAAGTACAGTTCGCCGCTCAGATGCACAGCCTCGCGCTGGGTCACATCGTCTTGCGACATCGTCCGCAGGCCGGTCAAAATCGGCAGCGCCAGATCCGGATTGCCCATGGCCGCATGCGTGCGCGCGAGCATCAACTTTCCACGGTCGGCCACTTCAGAAGAGGGAAACTCGGTCTGGAGCTGCTGGAGATATTTCAGCGCCTCTCCATACTGTTGCGCCCGATACAATGCGGCTCCGAGCAAAAGGTACGTGTCGTCAAGGAGGTCCGGCTTGGGATTGGTGCCCAGGAATCGTCGCAGGATTGTGATGGCCTCTTCGGCCTGCCCCGAATCGATCAACCGCTTCGCTTGATTGAGCGACGGATGGTTTGCCGGGGCCTGTTTGGCGGGTGCAGCAGCCGCAGCCGGCTGCCAGGCGGAATTCGCCATCAGCGTCAGTGCAACGGCGAGGACGGCACAGGCTGCAGCGAATGACCTCGATCGAGGGAAAGGGCCGTGCGGCGGCAGGCATCCGTCGGCAAGGTAGCGCTTGTGGCTCGTACGCATGAAAATCGTCAAGAGTGACTAGTATCGGAATCCCCGAAGGGTGTCAAGATTCCGCCGCGTTGTGTTCCTCGAACGCATTGGCTATCATCGCGCGAAATGGACACGGACGCTCTGGTTGAACGCTATCTTAATCATGTCCGCGTCGAAGGCGGCCTGTCCCGCAATACGATTGACGCCTACCGGCGCGACCTCGCAAAATTTCAACGCTACCTCCGGCAGCGGAAAATCGAACAGCTTCGCCAGGTGACGCAGGACACGGTTCGATCTTTTCTGGGATCGCTTCACGCGCTGCAGCTGTCCTCGGTCTCGTCGGCCCGTTGTCTGTCCGCCGTGCGAGGCTGGCTGCGTTTTCTGCAAGAGGAACGCGTGATCGAAGGGCATCCAGCGCTGGACATCGCGCCCGCGCGTCGTGGCACGCGTCTACCCAAAACGTTATCGGAGCAGGAAGTCGCCGTCTTGCTGGACGTCCCAGTACACGGGACCGCGGAGGACCGGCGCGATCGCGTGATGTTGGAACTGCTATACGCGACAGGGCTGCGCGTCTCGGAGTTGGTGTCTTTGGAACTTGGGCAAGTGAACATGGAGGTCGGGTATTTGCGCGTGATGGGCAAAGGATCCAAGCAGCGCATCGTGCCGATGGGCGAGCCGGCGCAGCGCCTTCTCGCCGAGTATGTCCAAGCCATCAGACCGCAATTGCTCAAGCACCGGCCTTCGCGCGTGCTGTTCGTGTCCCGACGCGGGAGTTCGCTCACCAGGCAGGCGTGTTGGAAGTCGCTGCGCCAACGGGCGCAGCGCGCGGGGTTGACGAAAGCCGTTTCCCCGCACATGTTGCGGCATTCCTTTGCCACACATCTGTTGGGAGGCGGCGCCGATCTTCGGTCGGTCCAAACGATGCTCGGACATGCCGACATCGCGACGACACAAATCTACACCCATGTCGAACGCGAACGACTGAAAGAGGTGCATGCCACATTCTTCCCCCGGCAGCCACGTCGCAAGGCGAAATCCCTTCAACAGCGAGGAGAAAAGTAGCCCGAGAATCTGCAAGAACAGTGCGAGATTCGGTTGACAAGGGGAGATGGACTTGGTAGCATTCGCCAGCTTACTAAGAAAATCGGGCGGATAGCTCAGTTGGTAGAGCGCTGCCCTTACAAGGCAGAGGTCACAGGTTCGATCCCTGTTCCGCCTACCACGGAAGGAATGTGGATCCAGGCGGTGAGAGCAGGGATCGTAAATATTGAAGACCGGACCGTCCGCTATATATAGTCTTGTCGATCGAATCATCCTCTATAGGTAGAGTCACGAGGGGCCGTCGTTCAGCCTGGTTTAGGACGCCAGATTGTCAATCTGGAGGTCGCGGGTTCAAATCCCGTCGGCCCCGCCATTTTTTTCGTCCTGCATTGACAGACCGTGAGAAGAGACCTGCGGCAGGCAACTCCCACAGGACACCTCTACACACAAGTGTCGCCGCGAGTTGCCTCAGCGCCAGGGCGGTATTGTCGAGCCTGCCAGTTTCCGCGACATTTGCTAGACTCCAAGGCAGCCTCGCGGAGTGCTCATGCGAGCAGGAAAGGGTATAGACCAATGTTCCAACTCGGTATGACAGGCCTGCTGGGATCGTTGGGCGCAGTCTCCAAAGTCGTCTTGTTGTTGCTGTTCGTTTTTTCCGTCGTCTCGTGGGCGATCATTTTTTTGAAGTGGCGTGCGTTTTCGACGGCGGACCGTATGGATCACCAGTTCATGGGGCTCCTCGCGAAAGCGAAGGATTTGGACGATCTCTGCCGCCAGGTACGGCGCATGGAGTTCAGTCCCGCGGCCGTGCTCTTCGAAGGCGTGATGGACCGCGTGGCAGGATTGCGTGGCCAGGATGGCGGGTCGACAGCGGACCGCCAGCTCGTCGAGCGCACAGCTGCGCACCTCTCCCACAGTCAGTTGGCGAGACTCGAATCCTATCTTCCTTTTTTGGCCACCACCGGCAACATCACCCCATTTGTCGGCTTATTAGGCACGGTCATGGGCATCATTGACGCGTTCCGTGAAATTGGAACCCAGGGCACGGCGAGTATTGCCGCGGTCGCTCCTGGCGTTGCCGAAGCACTGATCGCCACCGCAGCGGGCTTGTTTACCGCGATCCCTGCGGTCATCGCGTACAACTATTTCTTGAGCCGGATCCGGCGAACGGCGTTTCGATTGGACACGGTCACGATTGAGTTAATGACCTCGCTCTCCGTTCCTGTCGTAAAGGCGAAGCCGATTCCCGTCGGAGCACAGCGATGATGTACGAATCGCGACAACGCCGTTTCATGGCGGAGATCAACGTGATTCCGCTGGTCGACGTGGTGTTGGTGCTGCTCGTGATTTTCATGGTGACTGCTCCCATGCTGTACCGCGGCATGGACATCAACCTGCCCAAGTCTGCGACCAATACCATCCGCCCGGAAATGCGGACCGTCCTGACCATCGAGAAGGACCAGCGGCTGTATTTGGACAAGGATCCAGTCGGCGTCGCACAGCTGGAGCAGAAGTTGAAAATCCTGAAACATGAGCATGCGGATGTGTCGCTCTACCTGCGGGCCGATCGGGACGTTCCGTATGGCATTGTGGTGCAGGTCATGGACGGGGTAAAGAAGGCCGGAATCGAGAAGATTGGCATGGTGACGGAACCGGTGGGACCGGAGCGGGTCGGAGGGGCACCGATTCCGCAGATTCCGCGCGCACCCTCTCGTAAGAGTTAACACCGTCGATCGTGAGAGGGGTTTGGGATGGTCGCTCCCGCACAGGTGTACGCGTCCTTCTGGTTCGACCGGGATGACCAGGACCGGTTTTTCCACCGCCTGGGCCGGACGCTTACGGTGTCCCTGGCCCTGCACGTCGTGGCGCTGCTGGTGGTGATGGGTCTTCGGTTGACACCCCACGGCGAACGGCCGCTGGCGGCAGTCGAAGTGAATCTCGTCAATTTGCCCACGCCTGTCAAAACAGTCGATCAGCCTCGACCGGTGGAAGCGGTCAAGCGCGCGGAAGCCAAATCGTCTCCCGCGCCGCCGGTTAAGACGAGCACGCCTTCCGCAACACCGGTTTCGGTGCCGGCTCGTCCCAGCGTGGCAAAGG
>DASTFK010000049.1:0-8387 GCA_035719945.1 Nitrospira sp. | reverse complement strand
CGAAGAGGTCTGCCGGAGGCGACGCGCGGATCTCCTTCACGGCTCCGGCCTCCAGATCGAGCAGATATTCGGCTCGTTGAATCGGATCTCGAAGCGTGCGGTAGGCGGTGTTGAGGGTTGCCGCATTGCCGAGGCTAATGGACTGTTCAGTCTCGCTCTTGTTCTGATAAAAGTCCGGATGAAAGGCGCGGCTGAGTTCGTAGAATTTCGTCTCCAGCTTGTGCGGATCGATCATAAGCCGGCGTGGGAAGCCGAGGCAGGTAAAGTAGTCCGTCTCTTTGGAAACCGGCTGGACCTTCACACAACGTTCGCAGAAATATTCTCCGGCCACTTCAGATTGGCAGTGCCAGCACATACTCCTGGCCATCTGCAGTTCGCGAGGGTTTGTGCTATGGCTATGGTCCATTCTAATCTAGCTCTGACAAAACAGGCATGGCGTCTTGCCATGCCTGCGTGAATATCCTCTGTAGGTGGCCGAGTTATGCCGAGAACGACTCTCCGCAGCCGCAGGTCTTGTTCGCGTTCGGATTGACGAACTTGAAATTGCCGCCCATGAGATCTTTTTGATAATCGAGCTGTGTGCCTTGGAGATAGATCGCGCTCTTGGCATCAACGACCACTTTGACGCCGTCGAAATCGTACACTTGATCGTATTGGCCGATCTTTTCGTCAAAGTTGATCGTATAGCTCAACCCGGAACAGCCACCACCCTTCACGCCGAGGCGGAGCCCGCCTTCCGTGATGCCCTGGACGTTAATGAGGCGCTTTACTTCCTTGATTGCCGCCTCTGAAAGCGTGATTACCGGAGCCTGGGTTTCTGTGTTCGTCGTATCCATCGAGCGCTCCTTTTCCTACTTGGGTTCGGCTTTCTTCTTATAGTCGGATAATGCTGCCTTGATCGCGTCTTCGGCCAGGACTGAACAGTGGATTTTCACCGGCGGAAGGTTCAGTTCCTGCACGATGTCAGTGTTCTTGATCTTCTGAGCCTCTTCGATCGTCTTGCCCTTGAGCCATTCGGTGGCCAGGCTTGAGCTGGCTATGGCCGATCCACAGCCGAAAGTCTTGAACTTGGCATCGACGATGGTGTCGTTCTGCACCTTGATTTGGAGCTTCATGACGTCGCCGCACTCCGGCGCACCGACCATGCCGGTCCCGACGCCATCCTCGTCCTTTTTGAAGCTCCCCATGTTGCGGGGGTTGTTGAAATGATCAACGACTTTGTCACTGTACGCCATAGTGCCCTCCGAAATTTAATAATGTGCAATTTTGAGATTGCAGTTTCCTTCTTCCTTCTAATGTGCGGCCCACTGAACGGATTTCAAATCGACACCTTCTTTTGCCATTTCGTAGAGGGGAGACATTTCTCGCAGCTTCGTCACTACCTCGATAACCTTCTTAATAGTATAGTCAATCTCGTCGTCCGTGTTGAACCGGCCAAGGCCGAAGCGAATAGAGGAATGAGCCAATTCAGTGCCGACGCCGAGGGCGCGAAGCACATAGGACGGCTCCAGCGTAGCTGACGTACAGGCAGATCCGGATGACAACGCGATCTCCTTCATGCCCATCAGCAACGATTCGCCCTCCACGTAGGCGAAGGAAATGTTCAAATTCCCCGGGAGCCGATTCGTCGGATGGCCGTTCAGATAGCTCTCTTCCAACGCCGCCATGATGCCGGCTTCGAGTCGATCGCGCATCTTGGAGAGGCGCGCCGATTCTGAGGCCATTTCCTGGTCGCAGAGTTCGCAGGCTTTGCCGAAGCCAACAATCAGCGGGACGGGAAGGGTCCCCGAACGCATGCCGCGCTCGTGCCCGCCGCCGTCGATTTGCGCGGCGATCCGAACCCGCGGGTTTTTCTTTCTCACGTACAGCGCACCGACGCCCTTCGGACCGTAGATCTTGTGGGCGGAGAAGGACATGAGATCGATGCCCATGGCCTGGACCTCCACCGGAATTTTTCCCACACCCTGTGTGGCATCGCAATGAAAGAGCACGCCTTTTTCTTTGGCAATCTTGCCGATCTCCTGGATGGGATTAATCGTGCCGATTTCATTATTTGCCAGCATGATCGAAATCAGCACCGTCTTATCCGTGATGGCGTTGCGTACATCCTGGGGATTCACCATTCCCTGCTTGTCGACGGACAGGTAGGTGACCTTCGCCAGTCCCTTGGCCTCGAGTGATTTGGCCGTGTCGAGCACCGCCCGATGTTCGGTGGAGGAGGTGATGATGTGATTGCCCTTCTCCTTGTACATCTCTAGCACGCCTTTGAGCGCCAGATTGTCGGACTCGGTCGCCCCGCTGGTAAATACGATTTCCTTCGCATCCGCCTTAATCAGCTTGGCAATCTGCTTGCGGGCATTATCGACCGCTTCTTCCGCCGCCCAACCGAAAGCATGGTTCCGGCTCGCCGCATTCCCAAACTTTTCGACAAAGTAGGGAAGCATGGCTTCCAACACACGAGGGTCCATCGGCGTAGTGGAATGGTTATCGAGAAAAATCGGAAGCTTCATCGTTCAACTCCTTGTGCTGTCGGCGACTGAATCGTAATCAAGGGTGTGCCACCCAACATGTCTTGCAGGGTCATGTTGTTGAGCAGTTGGTAGATGCTGTCTTGCACTTTCAATAGCGGCGTGCGGATATTACAATGTTCCCGTTGCATGCAGAATTCCCCCTCTTTTTCATGCGAGCAATCGGTGATGCCGAGGGGTCCTTCTATGCTTTCCAGAATCTGGGCGATGGTAATCTGCCTGGCGCTGCGAGCCAGCAAGTAGCCGCCCTTGGGGCCGTTGTGGCTTTCAATCATGCCATTTTTAGCCAGGGCTTGGAGTACCTTGGCGAGTAGCTCGAGCGGAATGTTATATTCCTCAGCAATCTCCTTCGTGTTCACGACTCGGCCGGGAGTCACGTCGCCGAACTGTACGGAAGCGATATGCTGGAGCGCCATCAAGGCATAGTCAGTTTTTTTTGAAATCTTTAGCATAGGCTATTGCCGATCGATCTAGTCGGAGACTATAATAATCTCCGATCAATTAGGTCGGACTAAGAATAGCACGTAGAATTCAGACCTGTCAAGAGCGGGTCCAAGGAAGGGGCCTCCACAAGAAGGGGCTTCAGAAAGGATTTGGGCAGATGGGTGGGACGAACCCTTATATTGAAAAAACAGAGGTTGAGCTTCCGCAGAAACCCTATACCGTAACCTATGTTGCCCCGAGCGGGGTCACTACCAAGGTTGAGGTCGATCCAGCCAAAATTCCCTATGGCCCAACCGGATTGCCAGGGAGTCTGCTGGACATTGCGATGGGTAATGGGGTGGATTTGGAACATTCCTGCGGCGGAGTCTGTGCTTGTTCCACCTGTCACGTCATCGTGAAGCAGGGGCTGGATACCTGTAATGAGGGTACCGACGACGAGTTCGACCAGCTGGACGAGGCGCCTATGACAACCTTGCAATCGCGCCTAGGATGCCAATGTGTTCCGAATGGCACGAAGGACGTCGTCGTGGAAATCCCGGCGGTAAACAAGAACCTCGTGAAGGAAGGCCATTAAGCGCGGCGGTCTAGTCGTACATCAGTCGTAGGTTTCGATTTTCACTTCTTTCCGTTCGTATCCCGCTTCCACAAAGCGGCTGCGCAAAGGTCTCACGAATCCTTTTGTTCCGCACAACATGGGGAGGACTGTCTCGTCTCCATCGAATAAGGGATGCAGCATGGAGAGTGTCAGGTCGACTGCCTGTTGTTCGCCGTCAGCCGCGACGAGCGGCAAATACCGGAAATTCGGATGGGTGACCGCCAACAACAGCAATTCCTGATGAAACAGCAGCTCCTCCTCCGCCGGTGCTACGGCAATCAAAAGAACGGGACCGCGGTAGCGTTGTGCATACAGCTCTTTGAGCATGCATCGGATGGGGACCAGACCGGTGTAGCGGGCGATAAAGACGACCTCACGATCGAGCGATGGCGGAAGCACGAAATTCCCAAACGGCCCTGACAGAGACACCTCGTCACCAGGCTTTATTTGGAAAAGGTAGCTCGTTCCCAACCCGCCAGTCACACGGTCGAAGATCAAGGTCATTTCACCAGAGGTCGTAGAGGGAGCCGCCATGGAATAGGCCCGATTGAGCGGAGGCCGAGTTCCAACTGGGAGCTTGAGTGACACCCATTGTCCCGGCTTGAAGTCAATTGGTTGCTCTTTCGGTAGGACCACGAGTTGCCGGACATGCGGTGTGAGATCCGTAGCGGAGAGGACCGTGGCATATTGAATATGCTCTGGCATACGGGACGAATCGCTTATGCAGTCTTATCAAATCTATGGGCGCTTTTCCACGCGCGGTCAGGCGTGCTATAGATACCGGCCCTCGATCATACCTCTGAGAGATACACCATGAGTCAAGTCCGTGTCCGCTTTGCGCCTAGTCCGACCGGATTTCTGCATATCGGCGGGGTCCGCACGGCGCTGTTTAATTGGCTCTATGCCAGACAACAGCAGGGCGTCTTCATTTTGCGGATTGAAGATACGGACCAAAGCCGGTCAACCGATGAATCGATCCAAGCGATCATCGATGGCCTGCAGTGGGTCGGTCTTGATTGGGATGAGGGCCCCTATCGGCAAACAGAACGGATGGACGTATACCGCACTCATGCGATGAAGCTCTTGGAGGGAGGACAGGCCTATTGGTGTGTGTGCAAAGCGGACGAGTTGGAAGCCAGAAGAAAAGAGGCGGAGGCGAAAGGTCTCTCGCCCAGGTATGACGGCCGTTGCCGGAACCTGGGAATCACGCAGCCGTCCGGCGAAGCCGCATTGCGGTTCAAAGCCCCACAAGCCGGTCAGACCGTGGTGGACGATTTGATCAAGGGTCGGATTGTCTTCGACAACACAGTCCTCGACGACTTAATCATTCTGCGGTCGAACGGCTATCCAACCTATAATTTTTCCGTCGTGGTTGACGATGCACTGATGCATATCACCCATGTCGTGCGTGGCGATGATCATCTCACGAATACACCGCGACAAGTGCCGATGTTCCAGGCGTTGGGTTTTCCGGTGCCGCAGTTCGGTCATCTGCCGATGATTTTGGGCGCCGATAAGGCGCGGCTCTCGAAAAGACACGGCGCAACGTCCGTCATAGCCTACAAAGACATGGGGTATCTCCCTGAGGCGTTGGTGAACTATCTCGCCCGACTCGGGTGGTCGCATGGCGACCAAGAACTCTTTTCAAGGTCGGAATTGATCGAGAAATTCAACTGGAAGAATGTCCAGACGTCTGCGGCCGTATTCAATCCTGACAAACTCCTCTGGCTGAACGCCGAATATCTTAAGACCAGCCCGCCTGAGGCCGTGGCACGAACCTTAGTGCCTTTCTTGGAGCAGGCAGGCCTGTTTGATCCAGCGCATCCTGTGCCACAGGAGTGGCTGGTGCAGCTCGTGGTTCTCGTCAGAGAACGAGCCAAAACGCTGGTCGACATGGTCGAATGGGTGAAGCCGTACTTCGGCGAATCGGTCGTCTGGGAAGAAGAGGCCGCAACGAAATTTTTGACGCCGGCGAACGCTCCCGTGTTGCGCAAGCTCCTCGAGCGCTTTGTCTCGCTATCCGGATTTTCAAAGCAGGCGTGGGAGGAACAGTTCAAGCGGCTCGTTGAGGAAGAAGGAATGAAGATGGGTCAGTTAGCACAGCCGGTGCGCGTGGCGCTGACCGGCCGCACGGCGAGTCCTGGTCTGTTTGACGTCATGGAGGTGCTTGGCCGCGAGCGAACGTTGTCCCGGCTTCAACAAAGCCTCGCGCGCGCTGAAGCCGCGCATGCTTGACGGACTGATCGGTCGTGTATTAGGTTGAACGCCGGTTGGGGGATCGTCTAGCGGTAGGACGTCAGTCTCTGGATCTGACTACCTAGGTTCGATTCCTAGTCCCCCAGCCAACCATTCACCCTTCGAATCCCGTAGCTTTCCGCGCCGTACCGCGCTGGGGGATCGTCTAGCGGTAGGACGCCGGCCTTTGGAGCCGGCTACCTAGGTTCGATTCCTAGTCCCCCAGCCACTATTCCCAACTTCTTCATTCTTCAGGCGGCGAGCGGTCGACCGGTGGCCGTCGTCTTCACAGGCTGAGCTGGAACGGATATAGGCACTGTCTCGTCTCGCCAGAGCGCAATGCCTCCGATCAATCCATTGAGATTGGAAATGATCGTGACATTAGCGGGAAGTAAGCCGACATCGACGTCCTTCGAATTGCCGCCGCCGATATATAACTTTGCGTAGTGAAAAATCTCTTCGAGGCGATTGATGAATTTGATCAGGCGCTTGTTCCACCTTTTCTTGCCGACTTTCTGTAACGCCGCATTTCGCAATTTGTCGTTACCGATTTCAAGATTTGGGACGAGGCGGCCATCCATAAACAGTGATGTTCCCACACCGGTGCCCAGCGTCACGACCAACTCGACGCCGTTGCCAGCAATGGCACCGAAGCCTTGGACGTCCGCATCGTTTGCGACACGAACAGGTTTGTTCAGCCTCGCCTGCAGGATCTCCGCGATGTTGAAGCCCTGCCATTCCTTCGCCAGATTCGGTGCTTGCTTGACAATGCCGTTGATGGTGACACCGGGGAAGCCGATCGCAATACGGTCGAAGGTCTCGAATTCGTTGGCTAATGCGATGATGATGTCCATGACTGCGCCCGGCATACCCGAGGCCGGTGAATCTCGCCGCAGCCGCTCGCTGACCGCCTTTCCAAGATCATTCAGTAAGGTCGCTTTGATCCCGCTGCCGCCCACGTCAATGACGAGCGTTCGACGGCTCGAACCGTTCTCATCGGATTGCTTAACATCGCGTCGCTTCGCAGCGGGTTGCTTGGCCCCGCTCTTGGCCTTGTCTGTCTTTCGGCTCTTTTCTTTCGGCATCAGAGACCTTGCTACCGAGACGACTTGTCTCGTTTGAGGATGATCTGTCTTACCTGATCAGTCATTTGGGTGCGGATAAGACTCAAAATGGCTTATATCGTGGTACCTGGCCCGCGGGATTACGCCGCTTGCAGGAGTTAGGCCAGACTATTGAGGTCGATCACGAAGCGGAACCGAACGTCGCCGCGTACGACTCGCTCATAAGCCTCGTTGACCTGTTGGATGGGGATGGTTTCGACATCTGACTCGATGTGGTGCTCAGCGCAGAAATCCAACATTTCTTGGGTCTCCCGGATGCCTCCAATAACCGATCCGGCGATGCTCCGGCGGTGCATGATCAGAGGAAAGGGCTCGAGAGGCGCCGGGTGTGCGGGTGCTCCCACCAGGATCATCGTACCGTCAGTTTTCAGGAGTTGGACATAGACATTGTAATCGTGGACTGCCGACACGGTGTCGAGCACAAAGTCGAAGTGCCGCCGGAATCTTGTCAGGTTGTTCGGCGCAGTGCTGACGACAAAGTCGCTCGCGCCGAGTCGTTTTGCGTCCACTCTCTTCGCTTCCGAGGTACTGAAAGACCGTAACTTCCGTGCCAAGCGCATGGGCAATCTTGACGGCCGTGTGGCCCAACCCGCCGAGTCCAAGCACGGCCACCTTGTGGTACTTCCCGACTCCCCAATGCCGAAATGGAGAATAGGTCGTGATGCCGGCGCAGAGCAAGGGAGCCGAACCGGCGGGAGACAAGGCAGCCGGCATCTTGAGCGCATAGCGTTCGTCCACGACGATCTGAGTCGAGTACCCGCCTTGGGTGACGGTTCCGTTCTTATCGCGGCTGCTGTATGTCAGGACCATCCCTGCGTCGCAGTATTGTTCCAGGCCTTCACGACAAGCGGAGCACGTCCTGCAGGAATCGACGAAACAACCCACGCCGGCCCGGTCGCCGACTCGAAAGAGCTTCACCGCAGATCCGATTTCACTAACAGTGCCGACGATTTCGTGGCCGGGCACCATGGGGAAGATCGACTCGCCCCATTCATTGCGAGCCATATGGATGTCTGAGTGGCAGATCCCGCAGTGTGAAATCTCGAGCAAGACGTCGTGAGCACCCACATCACGCCGCTCAAAAAGGAATGGCTGCAAGGGAGCGTGGGCAGCCATGGCGGCGTAGCCTCTGGTCGGCAGCATCCCGATCTCCGAATTGTGTAAAGGAGAGGTAATTTAGCAAGATCAGTGGTGCTTGCCAACACGAATCGGGGGATAGAGGCAGGTCCTGAGCGCAATCAGCTGTTTGAGCGCTCGCCGGTGTCGGGGTCTGCTTCCTGCGTGGGTTCGGTGGGAAGTTCCATCAAGAGATTCGGGCCGGGAACTCGATATTGTTCGGCTGCCCAGGTGCCGAGATCGGTAAGTTGACAGCGTTCCGAACAGAAGGGACGCCAGGGATTGCCGTCCCAGGCAGTCGGTCGATGGCAGAGCGGGCAGACCATCCCCAAATCTTACTATACC
>DASTFK010000048.1:0-6292 GCA_035719945.1 Nitrospira sp. | reverse complement strand
TCAGGCCATTAGAGTTTGACCTTCATCAAGATAGACCGCAGCCGTTCGCGCTGTGCGGGCCTGATCCCGGTGAATTCCAATCCGAAGTTTTGGCCATCCACCCATCGGACCAGCGCATGGTCAATCCGTAACGGCCACTGTTGATCCTGGAGAAACAACGACAACTTCAGGGATTGGCCGACCTTGACTTCCGTGAGGGACGTGGCCTTGCAGCCGTTCGTGGAAATGTCCAAGACCGTGGCTTCGCCCTCGAATTCCCCCTCGCCGAAAAAGAACAGACGACGATTCATCGTGAGCCGTCGGCCACGCCGCTCGAAGAGGGGATCTTCCTCGGGGCTCTGGGGCCTCTGATCCTGCGTCGTCTTGCTCATTCGATCAACCCTCAGGATTCCTTTTCACTGGTAACTACACCAGGACTTAACTTGAGTATAGAAGGTTGATTTTTAAATGCGTTCCCCATGCGCATTACCTCTAAGGGGCTAGCAGCGACTCTAGCACGCGAAGAGGATACTTCCCAGGAAATACGTAAGGTGAACGGGGAGTGGCAACGAGGGTGGGCTGAACCGCTTGACGGACTTGGGATTGCTCTGCGACAAGGGTATGTAACGAGCGCATTGATGGATGCTAAACGGACCAATCAACGAATGGCCGAGTTAGGCCAGTCCGAAATCCGGGCGATGACCCAGGCATGCGTGGCGGCGGGAGGCCTCAACATGGCGCAGGGCGTCTGCGATACGCCTGTCCCGTCTGTCGTGCTCACAGCCGCAGCGGAGGCGATGGCGCGCGGGAAGAATACATATTCTCGTTTTGACGGGTTGCCCGAACTCCGGGCGGCGTTGGCGCTCAAACTGGCACGAGACAATGACATTCACGCCGATCCCGAGACCGATATAACGGTCAGCGCCGGCGCCACCGGATCGTTTCACGCCGCCTGTCTGGCCCTACTGAACCCGGGTGACGAGGTCATCCTGTTTGAACCCTTCTACCAATATCATGTGAGCGCGTTGCGGGCTGTTGAAGCGGTTCCAGTCATCGCAACACTTGCGGCTCCCGAGTGGACGCTGGCTCTGGACGCCGTCGACCGGGCCGTCACTCCTCGGACCAAGGCCATCATTGTCAACTCACCGGGGAATCCGTCGGGAAAGGTCTTCACGAAGGAGGAACTGGAAGGCATCGCTCAGATCGCGCTGCAGCATGACCTGTTGATCTTCACAGACGAGATCTATGAGTATTTTCTCTACGATGGTCGCCGCCACGTGAGCCTGGCGTCCTTGCCCGGCATGGCGGAGCGGACCATTACTGTCGGCGGATATTCCAAAACCTTTAGCATCACCGGCTGGCGCATTGGCTACAGCGTGGCAGCCCCGCGGTGGACGCAAGCCATCGGCGCAATGAACGACCTGCTCTACGTCTGCGCACCCACGCCACTGCAGGCAGGCGTGGCGGCGGGCATTGAAGAACTGCCGGACGAGTTCTACCGCCAACTGGCGAAGGAGTACCAGCACAAACGCGATCGCTTCTGCGCATCCTTGGCTCAGGCAGGTCTGCCGCCCGCGGTCCCACAGGGCGCCTATTATGTGCTGGCCGATGCGACGAGGCTGCCGGGCAAGAACGGCAAGGACCGCGCCATGCATGTCCTCAAGACCACCGGCGTGGCCGGAGTCCCCGGCGAAGCATTTTTTTCCCGACGCGAGGGATCGCGCTACATCCGCTTCAGTTATGCGAAGACCGATGCAGATCTCGATGAAGCCTGCCGGCGCATCGCGCGTCTTTCTTGAGCAAGGGCTTTGAGAACTTGTCCGGATCCTCCTCCCGTGATATGAACAGACCTATGCGCCACGCGAAGTGGAATCTCGCCTTGTCGGCCTTCCTGCTCCTGTCGGCCGCGGCATGCACCACCCCGTCAGGCCACGAGGCAGTTGTGCCGCCGCTCATCATGCCTTCGGGAGCGCAGGAGGATCGCCGCGTGTTGGCCGGCGAGTGGGATTATGAAGAGGGCGCGGTCGTGACCTTGACCCTCGACGAGCAGGGAAACGGCACGTATTCTTGGAAGGGCGGCCGGTTCGAAACGCATTCGCTGTCCGACCATACCTGGCACGGCAAGTGGATTCAGCAAGACAACGACCGCGAGGGAGGCTTTACCGTGCAATTGTCTCCGGATTTCTCGAGCGGCGAAGGACGCTGGTGGTACACAAGAATTGAGAACGATCCGGCACCGATGCAAAAGGGCGGGACGTTCCAGTTGACGAAAAAGTCCTCGGCAGTGAACGGTACTCCTAGCACTCCCTGACCATGCAAGAACGCAAGCACGTCCGGTTTGCGGTGCAACGGCCCGTGTCATTCCGTGGAGATCTCGTGGCCGGCACCGGCACCATCCTCAATATTTCCCGGCAAGGGTGTGCCATCGTCTCCGACACCATCGCGGAAACCCAGGCGTATCTCCAACTGGAAGTCCAGCTGCTCGAGGAAGAGGAACCGGTACAGGTGGATCTGGCCGCCGTGCGCTGGTCGAGCGCCAGGAGGTTCGGCGTGGAATTCATCAAGATGCACCAGGATGTAGGGGAACGGCTCAGGCACTTCGTCAAGCTGCTGGAAGCGGAAGGGTAGGCAACGGCCGCTACTTCATTGCGATAGCTCTCACCTGTTCGAAGGTCGTGAGTCCGCCGAGGGCTTTCAGAATCCCGTCCTGCATCAGCGTAATCATGCCCTCCTTTCTTGCCAGGCTGGTCATGTCCGCGGTTTTCGCCCGGTTCTGAATCATGGTCTTCATTTCATCGGTACCCCGCAAGAGCTCGTGCAGCGCGACCCGTCCCTTGAATCCCGTCTGACGGCAGTGGTCGCAGCCACGGCCGCGATAGAGCCGAAATCCGTCATCGTAGGCCGGCAGGTTCATGGTTTCCCACGAGGACGGACCGTACTCGCGCAGGATTTTGTCATAGTCCTGCATGGACGGATGATACGGCTCTTTGCAATGCGTGCACAGGCGCTTACAGAGACGTTTTGCCAGGATGCCTTGCATGGCGTCGGCAAAGTTGAAGGGATCGCATCCCAGATCGAGGAGGCGGATCACCGTTTCGACCGCGCTGTTGGTGTGCAGCGTACTCAACACGAGATGTCCCGTCAGCGAAGCCTCGACGGCCACGTCCGCAGTTTCCCTGTCGCGCATCTCACCGATCATGATGACATCCGGATCTGCGCGGAGAAACGACCGCATGGCCGCTGCGAAAGTAAAGCCGATCTTTGGCAGCACCTGGACCTGTCTGAGCCCTTCCTGCGTGATTTCGATCGGATCCTCCGCGGTCCAGATTTTCCGGGCATCCGTATTCAAACGATGCAGCAGTGCGTGGAGGGTCGTCGTTTTTCCTGATCCCGTAGGGCCGACGCACAATATGATGCCATGCGGCTTTTCGATAATTTCCAAGAGGGCCGTGAGGGTCGACGGCGCAAATTCCATCGATTCGAGCGCCATGGGCTCTTTCGCGGTGAGGAGCCGCATCACGATATCTTCGTTGTTGCCTGCGGTCGGCAACGTTGCGACCCTGACTTCGATCTCCTTGTCGCGGTTCAGCTTGAACCGAAGTTTGCCGTCTTGCGGTTTCCGGCGTTCGGCGATGTCCAGACTTGACATGATCTTGATGCGTGACACCAGAGCGCGGCGATAGGTGGCCGGAATCCGCATATAGGTTGAACAGGTCCCGTCGATGCGAAAGCGGATCGCCGTTTCCTTGCGGTCGGAGTACGGTTCGATGTGGACGTCGGACGCTTCGTGCCGGTAGGCCTCGGCAATAATTTGGTTGGCTAGTCGGACAATGGCGGAGTCGTTCTCGTCGATTTCGTCGATATCGGCGTCCGAGAATTCCTCGATTCTGGCGTCATGAACGAGCTCGCCAAGGGTATCCTCAATCGATCCGGTCTCGGTCATTCCGAGCGTCGATTGCAGGAAGCGCTTGATATCGCACTTCAGGCTTACCGCGTACCGGATCGTCATGCCGGGAAACGCCCGCTGAATGTCGTGTCCCCTGACGATGTCATGCGGGTCGTCGATGAGCACGTCGAGGACGCTCTCGTGTGTTTTCAACGGGAGCCAGGAATGTTTCCACAGATAGTCTTGGCTCAAATCTTTTGTGAGTTGAGGATCGACGATCGTCTTTTCATCATAGGGAATGTAGGGGCAGTCGAAAAATTTGCTCAGGGCTCTGCCGAGCGCCGCCTTGGGCACTCGATACTTTTCGATCAACACGTGTTCCAGATCGACGCCCTGCTGGAGGGAATCCTGCACCGCTTTGATCAGATCGCCCTGGCGAATAAAGCTTTCATCGATCAGCAGATCGAAGGCGCGCGGGTCGATCGTTCTGCTTACTGTCTTCTGCATCGGTCAATGCTTCAACCAAGAATGAACAAGATGGGTGGCCGTAGAGGCCTGGGGCGCCCGAAAACAGCTCTTCAGGACGTGCCCAACGCCGTTCCTCACGCCGCCTGTGACTAGAACCGAGTATACGGGTCCAGCGTTGATCCTCAATGAATAAGTGAAAAGGAACCGCGCTGTTGGGGGGAAGTCGTTAGGAAAGCGTGAAACCACGGGTCGGAGGAGTGACGAGCTCGAAAAGAGCCGAATAATCCAGGTCGCCCAAGCCTTGTGTGATGGCGCGCTCGAGAAGCAACGGTAGCCCTTCCAATGCGTCCGTCGTCAACCCGCGTGCCGCGGCCTCTTGGTAAAACAGCCTGACATCCTTGAGGAGATGGCGGGTCGAAAAGTTCGGGTGGTGGTAATCACGCTTCAGGAGACGCGGGAGCTTCTTATCGAATGTCGGCGCATAGAGAGCGCTCTCACGGAGAATGGCCATGAACGTCTCCACGGCGACCCCTGAACGTTGGACCAATCCGAGGCTCAGGGCAAACGCCGACGTCTCGGCCGCAATGAGGTGGTTCAGCGCCAGCTTGAGGGCTGTTGCGCTGCCCACCGGACCAATGCGCCGAGGCTCGCGTCCCAGGGAGCGAAAGAGAGAGGACCATGTCGTGAACTGCGTTTCCGTGCCGCCCACCATGACAAACAGCGGTCCCGCCTTCGCTTCGACCAAACTCCCAAGGACCGGCGCTTCGCAGTAGGCGCCTCCCTGTTGTTCGACCTCGCGCTGTATCTCCAGACTTTCGTTCGGGGCGATGGTGCCCATTTGCACGATCGTTTTGCCCTTGAGCGCGGCCGAACAGGCGGGAGTGAACAGCATGGAGCGGATCGCGGCAGCATCCGTCAACAGCAGGAGTGCGCAGTCGGCCTGACTCACGGCGAGCTCGGCAGCGCTCACGACTGCGATCCCTTGGGTCTGAAGCGGCAGCGCCTTGGCAAAGGTGCGGTTGAAGGCGACCACCGTATGCCCGGCCGCATGCAAACGCTCAGCGATGGCGCTGCCCAAGAGGCCTGTTCCCAATAGAGCGATCGTCGATCGAGACGTCATGACCGTTTCTTCTTCAGTCTGGCACGATCAGCCTGCGTTTGCAGAAACGGACGCAGTTCGGCCTCTGCTGTCGCAGAGACGGCGATGACACCATGGAACCGGGGTGTGGCCTGGTTAAAGGCAAAAGGCCGGCCCTCCGGATCAGTGATCGTGCCCCCACTTTCCTGTATTAAGAGGACCCCGGCTGCTATGTCCCATTCATTCTGCGGCTCAATGGTGAGGGCGGCTTGCACGCGCCCTGCCGCAACAAGTGCTAATGCATGGGCGATCGACAACATCGGGCGGCAATGGATCCGGCCATCAAGATCCGCCCACCGGCCTGCATGATACTCCCATAAGTTGACCAAGACCTCTGATCGGTCGATGACCGGTGCCGCAGGGGCAACGGGCTGGCCATTCAAGCGAAGGCCTTGACCGAGCGTGGCCGTAAACAGCTCGTCGGTTGACGGGTTTAAAACAGCCCCCAGCACAGGCATCCCGGCTTCAACCAGTCCGACGGAGATGCAATACTCCGGCAATTTATTGACATAGGCCTTCGTGCCATCGATCGGATCGACGATCCACACGCGCGCCTTTTCCAGCCTGGCGGGATCGTCCGGCGACTCCTCGGACAGCCATCCATCGTCAGGGAAGTAGGTTTCCTGCATTTCATGGAGGACCCGGTTGACCTCAAGATCGGCCGTAGTCACCGGCGACCGATCCTTCTTGATCTGAACCTCGAATCCCTTCCGAGCTAGGTCCATCGCCCGTTTGCCGGCTTCCCTGATCGTGCTGCTCACTTGAGCAAGTTCTCGTTCCATACGGTCAGGGTAACAGGTCTGCCGGTGTCGGGAAAGTAC
>DASTFK010000047.1:0-2411 GCA_035719945.1 Nitrospira sp. | reverse complement strand
CCTTTGCCGCTCGCGGGAGTCCAAACCATTGCTACTGCACCTGACTCAGCGCAGTCATGGCTGCCAGCGAGTCCATATAGTCCCGCCATTGCACGATCTTTCGGCCCTCGATGGTCACGGCCGAGATGAACCGGTTGTCGTATGAGGAACCGGTCGCGACAGTTTGACCATGGACATGGTATTCGATGATGACAACGCGAGGGTCCTGCGATCGGTGCACCACGAGCTCGTCAGCGCCGTGGAGGACGATGGTGTGGCCGTAGCCCGCATAGAGTGCCATCAGGGCGTCACGACCACGCAGTGTCTGGGGCCATCCGGGGAAATGATAGCGAAATGCGAACTCCGCGTCGTCAGCGATGGTGTCGAAATAGTGGTCGCCGTCGACCAGGCCGGCCAAACCCTGCTGGACGATGGCGAAGAACGGGTCGAGCGCCGTGAATGCCGCGTACTTGGGATCGGTCACGATGTGCTCCTTGGTTGTTGCGTGAGTCAGTTCAGGTGAACGAGGGGATCGGCAAAGAGCAGCGCAAAATTTCCGATGAGGTTGTTCACTATTGATAGACTGAGTCTTTTGGAAAGACGGTCTACGCGTTCACCGCCCACTGCTGACGGGTGGTTTCGTTACGAAAGGCATGAAAGCAACCCTCGGTGAAAGCGACATTCGCTTGTGTTGTACCTATTCCATTGATTCGGTTGGCCTTGCTACTTTCGTATGCCTGTTCGCTTTGAGACAAAGCACCCTGACTTGGCGGCGGAATCAAGCCGCAACAGGGCGTGTCGTTCGTCCATCGGAAAAATTACCCAGATCTTTGCCGCCCCCCGAGTTCGTCCGGACTCGCCGCGCTACACTCCGAAATCGGCCACCACCTTCCAGCTTCCGTCCGCCTGCTTCCTGAAGACGGTCAAGTAGGTGCCCGCGCCATTCTGCGCCTGTTTGGTCTGCGGGTTCGTATAGGTGATTTTGAACGTGCCGCGGCGGTAGGCAAGGTCACCCGAGCCGGCGACCTCGGTCTTCTCGTTTGAGAGACTCATCGTGAAGTTGGGATCCGCAATATCGTCCCTGATGGCCTTGGACACCGCCCGGCCGTCCTTGGCCGCCGGGCGGCCGGGCGTGGCGATCACCGCGTCCGGCGCGTAATAAGAGTTCACCTTCGCCGCATCCTGCGCCTGGAGTGCGGCCAGAATCTCCTGCGCCGTGCGGTTGACCGCGTCCGTTGCCGGTTCTGTGGGATTGGTGGTCATGTCGATTGTCTCCTGTGGTTCGACCGCGCTCTGACCACAGAGGTCTTCGCGCCTTTCAGGAAAATAGCCCCGGATTCTCGTCCTCCGTTGCGACGGAGCAGTGCATGCGGCGTCACATGTGACGCATTGCCTTCCCCCGGACCGACTTCAGGGCCTCGCTCCACGCGACGACTTGGTCGAGCACGGTCTGAAGCTCCGACTCGCGGCGCTCGCCCGGCTTGAATGTCGAGAAGTTCTCGAAATCGTGGAACAAGGAGAGCCCCACCTGGGCGCGCACCGTGGCGACCATGAGCTCGGCCATGACGAGCCGCAGATGCTCGACCGCGCGCACGCCGTTGGCGCTGCCGTAGCTCACGAAGCCCGCGGCCTTGTTGTTCCATTCGCGATAGAGATAATCGATCGCGTTCTTGAGGGCGCCGGAGATGCCGTGGTTGTACTCGGGAGTGACGAAGACGTAGCCGTCGAAGGATGCGATCTTCTTCGCCCACGTCTTCGTGTGCTCGTGCGTGTACTGGCCCATCGAGGGCGGCACCGGCTCATCCAGCAGCGGAAGCTTGAAGTCGGCGATGTCGACGAACTCGAACTCCGCATCCGTGCGCGCTTGTGCAATGCCATACACCCACTGCGCAACGGCGTCGTTGTTACGACCCGGCCGCGTACTTCCTGTCACGATGGCAACGTTGAGCCTGTGCATCCCTCACTTGTCTCCGCATACTGCTACAGGCCGCCGATACCACGCCACGGCCACCGTCATCAGCAGGAGCACGATCGCGGGAACCGGGCGTCCGCCAATGATGATTTGTTGTCACTGGTATATAATCTAGGCTCTAGGATGTGAACTCACAATGATGCAAAGTACATTTTTTATGTCTAGCCGTTCAAAGATTTGAAGAGGTGGGCATGGATGTCCTTTCTGATGTTTTGACCACAGTACGGCTGCACAGCGCGATTCACTTCTGCCCAGAACTGAGCGCGCCCTGGGGCATAGAGGTCCCGGCGCAGCGTGACCGCGCCCTCTTCTACGTGCTCTCGCGCGGGAGTTGCTATCTGGAGGTGGACGGGCTGGAATCACCGGTGCCACTGGTCGGCGGTGACCTCGCCATGCTGCCGCACGGCGCGGCCCACACCCTGCGCGACCGGCTGCACACGCCGGCCATTCCGCTCGAAGC
>DASTFK010000046.1:0-4117 GCA_035719945.1 Nitrospira sp. | reverse complement strand
ATTCAGCTCAAGACGGCAAAAGTGTTGAGTGCCGAACGAGTGCCGAAGTCCGAAAAGCTCCTGAAGCTTCAGGTCTCGCTCGGCACAGAGGAACGCCAAATCGTAGCGGGAATCGGCAAACGGTACGAGCCTGAATCGCTGATCGGCAAGACCATCGTCATCGTCGCCAACTTGAAGCCCGCCAAACTGATGGGCATCGAGTCACAAGGCATGGTGCTGGCCGCTGGCGACAGCGAGGTGCGAGGGTTGGCGACCTTTCTCGAAGACGTGGAGCCCGGAACGAAAGTCAAATGAAGTGGTTTGCCTCCGTAGTCTTTTCATCGCTTCTCGCACTCGTTCTTCCTCTGCCCTGCTCGGCCATCCCGGCTGAGGGCGAACCGCCGCCCGATCCACACCTCAATGACCCTAAGCCAACCAGAATCCTCGTCCGTGTGGTGGCTCATGGCGCAATGGTGCTCGGGCGCGAGGTCGGCGGCGCCCGCGTCACGATCACGGACATCGAGACCAAACAAGTGCTCGCCACCGGCATTCAGCAGGGCGAGGCCGGCGACCAGAACCAAATCATGCGGACGCCGCACCTGATGGAAGAGCCCGTCTACAGCGCCCGACCGGCGGCCGCGTTCACGACGACCTTGGAACTCCGGAAACCGACGCTCGTGGAGATCACGGCGGAAGGGCCCCTCGCGCATCCGACTTCCATGCAACAGGCCTCTCAGACCGTGCTGCTCATTCCCGGACATGATCTGACCAACGACGGCATCGTGCTCCATCTCTACGGATACATCGTGCAGATCGAGCATCCCAAACCCGACCAAGCGCTCATCGCCAAAGATGACGTCACGCTGCGAGCGTCCGTGAGGACCTTGTCCGGCACGTTGGTCCGACCGCATGGAGACTGGGATTCACGCAAGATTAACATTTACGGAGAAGTGCTGATCGGCAGCCGCATCGTGGAGCGCCTCCAGATGTTTTACTCCGGCGAAGGCAGCAGTTTTGAGGCCCCATTTTTCGTTCCGACAACGAAGGATGCACCGGACGGAATCACGCTACGCGTAGTTGTCACAGATCTCTCCATGGGCAATTCCGGCATAGGAACGGCCACCAACCCCGTCCTCACTGAACGACTACAACCCACGTCGCGGCACTAAGCATCCGCACCTCGACTCCTATTAGCCTTCGAGGCTGTAAATTCCGTCGCTCCGGCGCCGGATGGTCGGAGTGACTGCCTCTAATGTCCCTGTTCCGCAAAACTTGCCGCCGCAACCCGCTCATGCGACACTAGACGTATGACAGGAGACGCTACATATACCCATCTCCGATCACGCTTACACCTCGCCCTCGGATTGAACGCAATCGTCATCGCCGCCGAATTCATCGGCGGCCTGGTGCTCAATAGCGTCGGATTGATCGGGGACGCCGGCCACAATCTCATCGATCAAGGCGCTCTGTTTGCCGCCCTCTACGCCCATATCTTGACGGCGCGCCCTGCCACGGAAGCGCGGACGTTCGGCTATCATCGAGCCGGCATCATCACCGCATTGCTCAGCTCGTTCGTGTTGCTGTTCACCGCCCTGGGCATCACAATAATCGGCGTGAAACGCCTGATGTATCCGGTCCCGGTCAATGGTGGTTGGGTCATGGCAATCGCCGCTCTCAGCTTTGCGGCCAATCTCGGCATCGCGCTGCTGTTGCAGCACGGCGCGAAGGATGACCTCAATATCCGGAGCGCCTTTTGGCACATGCTGGCTGACGCCTGGGTCTCGCTAGGCGTGATCTTGAGCGGAGGTGCGATCTTATTGACCGGCTGGACCATGCTCGATCCCCTCGTCAGTTTCCTGCTGGTCGCGGCTATTCTACGCGGCGCCTGGCCGATCTTCCGCGAATCTCTGGAAATCCTGCTTGAATCCACACCGCCGGGCGTCAGTGCCTCGAACATCGCAGGCACCATCGAAGCGATTCCGGGCGTGGACAACGTTCATGATTTGCATGTGTGGGCCATCGAGCCGCGATTGGTGATGCTGACCTGTCACGTTCTGGTCGATGAGAACCATGGCGCCTTCACGAGCGAATTGCTCAAGAACATCCGCGGACGGATCGCCGAGGATTTCGGGATTACCCACATCACAATCCAGCTCGAGACGCATTGCGCCCATAAAGATGCGATGCATTGCGACCTGACGACCTTGGTGGGCCAACACCGAACCGATCATCTTCACGCCCATCACTAGCACGTCCATGGCTCACGCTCCCGTTCCCTTTTACATGCTCTGCGGATCGCTTGGGGCGGGAAAAACGACGCTCCTCATGCGGTTGCTGGAACATTGGAAACAACGCGGACTACGCGCGGGCGTCCTCATGAACGAGGCCGGCGAAATCAGCATTGACGGGCCTCGGGTCGGCACCATTGCCGAGCAAGTGATGAATCTCGCCGGTGGATGCGTCTGTTGCGACACCAAAGAAGATTTGTCTTGGGGAATCGCACAGCTTGTGCGCGATTACGGGTCTGACCTGATCGTCCTTGAGTGCTCAGGCTTGGCGGACCCGGCCGAGGTGATCGACGGCGTGACGGATCTCTACACGGCCAGACTCGCCCAACTGGAACGGGTCATCGCGCTCCTCCACCCTATCGCCGGGGCACAGAGCCCTTCGAGCATCTTTGTCACGGAACAGGCCATCCGCTGCGCCGACGAGTTGATCCTGAACAAGCTGGACCTCTATGTGCCCGGCCACTGGGAGGAATTCAAAGCCTCGGTTCTCGCACGCAACCCGCATGCACGCCTCTGGGAGACCACCCACGGACGGGTTGATGTCGCCGCGCTTCTACAGTCAGAGGCCGGAGAGCGGCATGCGGCGACGACCAACGTCGAGTTCGGTGCGCCGCGTTCCACTGCCCGTGCCCTCTATCATCCAATTGCCACGACCATCCGCTTGGCAGGTCCGTTGAACCGCAAGCGCTTCCTTTCGTGGATTCAGACACTGCCCAAGGAAGTGGAACGCGCAAAGGGCTTCGTGCGTTTTGTGAAGGAACCGGAGCTGCACGAATTTCAGTATGCGCCGCCCGCCGAGGCCACGGTCACACCCGTGATGTTACTGGACGAACCCGAGAAGGCCATTGTCCTGATCGGCAGAGGGTATGACGTGGATCGTTACGGAGCAGAGCTGTCGGCTTGCGTAGACACCATCGGCGACAGCCCGCGCTGACGGAACTGAGGCCATTGCAGCAAGAGCCAGGCGATGCCGGCGCCGCAAAGTCCCCCGATCATCCATCCGCCCAGCACGTCCGTCACGTAATGCGCCCCAATGTAGACGCGGGCCCAACCGACGAGCCCGACGATGGGCCAACTGATCCATCCCGATCGGGGATACAACACCTGTAAAAAGGCCGCGGCTGTGGCCGTATTGACGGCATGGTTAGAGGGGAAGCTAAACGTCTTGCCGCAGGCCTGCAGCTGGTGCAGATCCGACATGCTCATGCAAGGCCGTGGACGGGCCACCAGGTGCTTGATTTGCGCCCCCAAAAAATCTAAGAGACCGATGGAGGCCCCTAAGCTGAGTCCGCCAATCCCGGCCTCCCGCGGAGAGAGCCAGAGCCAATAGATGCCAAGCAGAATACCCGGAAGCCACAACACATCGGGGTCCGACAAGTAGAGAAACCACCAGTCCATCCAGGACGATTGCCCAGCCAATTCGTTGATCGACCGCGTCAGGAACGCATCCACGCCCATGGCGCTGACGATATAGCGTCGTCCATCGTTCGTCAACCGTGGCAGGAAATACTAAGCCGGTCGGTCGGACCCTGAGCTCACTTCGTATGGAAATGGATGCGGACGGTCAACTCACCATCGACAGGTACGTCGCCTTGCATCTGAGGATCGAAGGTCCACTTTTTGAGCGCCGCGATTCCGGAGGCGGTCAGCTCACGATGCCGACAAGGCTCGAGAATCACAACGGTGACGTTGGCATCTTTCGAAACCAGCATGCGCGCCTTCATCCAGTCAGCGATCACGGTGCCGTCGAGCGCTGGCGGGATGCCTGGCCAAGGAGTGGATTTTGGAACCGGTCCACCCTGCTGGTCCTTGTTGAGCGGTAGACCGTGGACATGGACTTCCGGTAGCTC
>DASTFK010000045.1:0-2192 GCA_035719945.1 Nitrospira sp. | reverse complement strand
ATCTTCGGAGGCGGCTACGTGCATCACTTCATACGAGCGACCGTCAAAGGCAAGCGGGAGCCATTTGCCTGTACACATCCCCGGCTCTCGATCCACGACAAATGGTCGCGAGAAGAACAAGAACGGTTATGGTACAAGTCCAATTATTTTCGGCCGGTCTCGGGAAGGCGTTCGTTCGCGGAGCTCTTGCAGCGTCACGTCGGCAAACCGGTGGAAAAGTTGGTGAGGGAATTCGAGCGCGCCCTGTCCTGGCGTTGGCTGTACGTACGCCCTGAAAAGATCGTCGAGTTGCACCGCCGTCAATTCCAGACGCTCGGAGCGGGGGCGTGGCAGACAGGCGGGTCGCCTTCGTGAGCGCAAGAGTGGGAACTCCGCTCGCATGCGTGGTGATCACGAAGAACGAGGAGGCGAACATTCAGGACTGCCTCGCGTCGATCGCCTGGGCCGCGGAGCGGATCGTCGTGGATGCCGAGAGCAGCGACCGGACCGCCGACCTGGCACGTGCCGCCGGCGCGAAAGTGATCGTTCGGCCCTGGCCCGGCTTCGGCGCCCAAAAAAACTATGCCATGGATCAGGTTGCAGCCGAATGGGTTCTCATTGTGGATGCCGACGAGCGCATCCCTGCACCTCTTCAGACCGAAATCCAGTCTCGAATCGCCGCATGGAAGACGGGAGATCCAGTGGCCTATGAAATTCCCCGCAGAAACTATTTCTATGGAGCCTGGGTCCGTCACGCCGGAGTGTACCCCGACTACCAAATCCGTCTCTTCCGGCGCGGCCGCGCCAGATACAACGACGTGCCGGTGCATGAAAACCTAATCGTCCTGGGCGCGATCGGAAAACTCACCAATTCGATGGACCATTTCACCGAGCCCCGGATTCGAGATCATTTCAAGAAGTTCGGCCTCTACACGACACTGGCGGCACAGGACAAAGGCCGGACAGTTCTGACCGTGCACGCCGGTGACCTCGTTGTCCGGCCGCTCATCGTGTTCGTGAAAAGTTATGTGCTAAAGCAGGGATTCCGCGATGGCGTCAGGGGACTCATCGTGTCGGTGTTTGCCGGCATGTATACCTTCGTCAAGTATGCCAAATTGTGGGACATGACAACATCGTCCCACCTCGCTCAGGATCCCAGCTAGTGGCGAGACGGATTCTGTATATCCACGGCATCGGCGGAATTGGCGGGGCCGAGCGCGATTTGCTGGCGATGCTCCGTGCACTCGATCGGGATGAGTGGGAGCCCCACGTCGCCTGCCCTCCTGAAACGCCGCTGTCCGACATCCTGGCCAAACAAGGCACGGCGCTGCATCCCCTCGTCCTGGGGCCTTGGCGGAAATGGTATTCACCATTTATTCGCTGGCGGGACGTCCGGAACGTGCGCGTCCTGCTCACGCAGCTGGCGCCGGCGCTCATCCATGTCAACGATATCTGGTGGGTGCCTCATACGATTGGTGCCGTGAGGGCGTCCCCCGGATCGAGAAGGCCGGTCGTGGCGCACGTGCGCCAGGAGATCGAGCCTGAGAAGGTCAAGCGATACGGTCTCGAGTCAGCCGATGGGGTGATCGCCATTTCCAAGCAAGTCGAGGAGGCCCTGATCGCCGGAGGCGTCGCGCAGGAGTCCGTCCGGACCATCTATAGCGGCCTTCAGCTACCGAAAGACGTGCCAACGGCCGACCGGACGGCGGTGTGTCGTGCACTGGGCCTGCCGATCGACGCGGTGTTGTTAGGGACAGTGGCTCATGTGTTTCCCCGCAAGGGTTACGACGTGATGCTCCGGGCGTTGCCAAGGATCATTCAAGAAGTTGCCGCGGCGCACTATGTGATTGTCGGTACCGGCGAAGATGCCTATGAGCAACAGCTGAAAGCCTTGGCGGTGAGGCTTGGGATTGCGGACCACGTCCATTTCGTCGGCTTTCAGGATGACGTCACGCCGTTCCTGTCGGCGTTGTCGCTGTATGTTCATCCTGCGAGGATGGAAGGGTTTGGCATCGCGGTCGTGGAAGCGCTTGCAGCCGGAAAAGCGGTTGTCGCGACCAGGGTTGGCGGATTGCCTGAAGTGGTCGATCATGGAAGCACTGGATTGCTCGTGCCTGCCGATCATCCCGATGAGCTGACCGCTGCGATCCTATTGTTGCTGCACGATGACGTCCGGAGGAAAGCCATGGGAGAACGCGGTGCTCAAGTGGCTC
>DASTFK010000044.1:0-7806 GCA_035719945.1 Nitrospira sp. | reverse complement strand
CGACGCCTCCCTGCCTGATTCACGACAATGCCATTCGCCGCTTGCCAGCGCAGACCGATTGTCCGTCGTGTCGCAACGAGTACGCGACGCCTGGTCGAGAAACCGGCACCAGTCGGATGCCACCAGGCATGAGGCGTGATCGCCATTTTTTTCGCACACGGCACCCGATGTCCCAATGAGGTGCAGTGCATCTCCGGCCACATTGGCAAGAAGATCCTTCCCGACCATACGCAGAATGGTTCGTTCAGTGTTGAGCTCGGTCAAATCTCCATAGGGCTGCGGCTTCGGCACTCTAAAGGGTTTCCTGCCCTCCCGTAACAGCCAGGCAATGGCCTTGAGCTCCGTTTCCACCTGTTTCCGCTGAGCGAGCAGCATACGGATGGCGAACGCCGCGAGCACCAACAGGGAACCAGCCACATACTTCCGCCCCGGCGTGCTTCTGCCAAGCAGGACTTCTTTGACAGGAAAAGATAAAGGCATGGGTTTTTCACTATCCTCATTTGTCAGGTTTTGAGAGACAAGCACAAGTATCCGAGGAGAGATACCGGCAAGCCACATGCCGCGCAAACATTGGTCAGGGAGATTCACAACTAAGTGATTTCATGAAGATCAGAGGCCGTGAAGGATGCGCATCCATTGTATGCGTGTATGAGGATGTATACGGGCTAATTTTGGTGATGTGTCATTGTGGTCCTAAAAGTATAATCGCTCCGTTCATTGTATGCTTCGTCACAGTCGTTGGGGGAAATGTCCCTGAACCTCCTGTCGTCGGCGGTCACCTGGTCAACCTTACTGAATCTGCTCATCCTGACCCATTGGATACCGGCCTCCGCCCTCGACTGGGTGCCTACCGCTGAGGAAATGGCCAAGTATCGTAACAGCTGGAACCCGCCAACCCACGGCACGTCCTATACCTCGAGTGCGGACGTGACTCGCCAAGGGCAGTGGTTCGTGCGGGCCTATGTTCAAGGCATGATCGGATCCGGCGAGTCGCAACGTACGGCCACTTCGCAAAACATAGCCTCTCCGTTCAGCCCGGATGCAGTCATGCCCGCGGTCACGTTGTACTACGGCCTCACCCACCACGTGATGGTGGGAGTAGGCATCTCTGCAGTCTACTGGCATTCCAGCACTCCGGAAGCGGACGGACGAACGTCGGGTTCGGGGATCGGCACCACCAATCTGATTCTCAAATACCGGCCCATTGTGCAAGATCCTAATTCTTGGAAACCCTCCATCGCCTTCTATAGTAGGCTCTCGCTGCCAACCAACCGCTGGTTTGGCACGCCGGAGATTCCTGGTGGATTCACGCCTCTCTCGCGTGTGCCTTCGAGCCGCTTCGAAGCAGTCGCCTTGACAGAGGGTATACTCTTCCGGAAAAACCTGGAACCGTTCCGGATCACGGGCAATGTGTTCTATTCGTACAATTTCCCAGGATCGGGGTCGGAATCAGGTGTGACCATCTATGGAGGAGATCTGATCAACACGCACCTGGCGCTGGAGCATGTCCTCCACGAGGAGACTGGATTCGGCTATCTCATAGAAATGACCACTCTGCGACAGCTCAACGGCAGGTTAGACGGCCATGCAGTCAACACGGTTCCGGCCACCTTTTGGCTTGTCGGCCTTCAGCCGGGCCTCGAATACACCTTTGCACGTTATGAATCGGGCGCAAAGCTCGTCGGGGCAATCGGCGTGATGTTCACCGTCGCGGGGCAAGACGACATCCGCGCCATTTATCCGAATATCAGCTTCAAGTACTTTTTCGAGCAAAACTAACTAACATCCATGGTGGGAGGTGCTTACATGCCGACAGTGGATCTCATCACAGAATACGTCATTCGTTACGGGTTTCAGGTCTTGGGGGCGATCCTCGTCTTTGCCGTCGGTGCGCTGGTCGCCCGGTGGGCAGGAAAACTTACGCAGCAATGGCTCGAGCGTCACGACATGGAGCCACCGATTCGCATGCTGCTGGCAAAAACCATTCAGGTGTTGATTCTGGTGTTTACGACGATGGCGGCATTGGGCCAGCTGGGAGTACAAATTGCGCCTTTACTTGCCGGCATCGGCGTCGCCGGACTGGGTGTCGGCTTGGCACTCCAAGGCGTGTTGAGCAACGTCTTCGCCGGGCTCTCAATCATTTTTACCAAGCCGTATCGAGTGGGTGAGCATATCTCGCTGCTTGGAGTAGAGGGCGATGTCCTCACCATCGACCTATTCTCCACGACGCTCCTGCACCCAGACCGCTCACGAGTGGTCATTCCCAATAGGAAAATCGTCGGGGAGATCCTTCACAACTTCAGTCATATCCGCCAACTGCACCTCGCCATCACTGTCGCCTATTCCACAAACCTCACTGAAGCACTCGCGCTCGTTCGTTCCATCTTGGCCTTGAACCCAGCGGTCCTCAAGGATCCTGCGCCTGCGGTCGGGATCACCCAATTAGGCAATTCGGGAATAATGATCTCCATCGACCCCTGGGTATCGGTTGCAGACTACGCGAGAGTTCAAGGGGAGTTAAACCAGGTCCTTGTCGAACGGTTCCAATCGGCTGACATTCAAATTCCGTATCCTCAGCATGAGGTGCGGCTCCTATCGGCAACATAAGCCAGAACCAACTTCTAGACGCGAGGACAGAGAGACTCAGATTCCTACACCAATGAGACAAATCCAAGGGCGTAAAGGTTTCAGGCAATGCCTGACGAGAGAGATTGCTAATTGCAATCGGCCTTTGGCTGCTCGTATCATCGACCCATGAACTGCACAAAATGCAAGACCAAAGCGGTCATCAAGCTCCCCCGGCACCATGCGGCCTTCTGCAAAGGTTGCTTCACGGGTTTTGTCCATGACCAGGTGGCGCGGGCGATCAAGTCCGAAAAAATGTTCGGAAAAGACGATCGCATTCTCGTGGCAGTCTCTGGCGGGAAAGACAGTCTGGCACTGTGGGATATTCTGCTCAAGCTGGGGTACAAGGCGGACGGGTTCTACGTCAACCTGGGGATCGGCGGCTATTCGGAACGCTCCTATAGGATGGTTCAACGGTTTGCCGACTCGGTGGCCGTTACGGCCGGCGCGGTCCTCCACACCCACACGGTGGAGCAGGAAGAAGGCGCCGGTATCAAGGAACTCGCGCAGTTAGTCCATCGCCCTACCTGCTCTACATGTGGCACCATCAAACGCTATCAATTCAACCGCGCCGCGGTCGAACAGGATTATGACGTGATGGCCACGGGTCACAACCTGGACGACGAAGCCGCCCGTTTGCTCGGCAATGTGCTGCATTGGCAAGAGGATTATCTGGAGAAACAAAGCCCCACCCTGCCCGCTTCGGTCGATGGATTCGCGAAGAAGGTCAAACCGCTCTACCGCCTCTCAGAGCGGGAACTTGCCGCCTATTGCGTCCTGAATAAGATCGAGTACATCGTGGACGAATGTCCGATGGCCCAAGGCGCGCGCACGCTCCTGTATAAGGAGGTGCTCAACCGCCTGGAAACCGAGTCACCGGGCACCAAACAGTACTTCTATTGGGGCTTTCTCGAAACGCAACGCGAGAAGCGGTCCTCTCCCGTCGCCATGACCAAAAAGGATCAGGCCATGCTCCATCCCTGCAGCACGTGCGGACAGCCGACTACGGCAGAGATCTGTTCATACTGCAAATTGATGGCGCGCGCCAAGCGGGAAGTGCCGGGTTGATCTCAATAAAATCGGCATTACCTTTGTAACTCATGGCGATCACTCCACGCGACTACTACCAGGTCCTTGGTCTTCCTCGCACGGCCTCGCCCGAAGACATCAAGAAGGCGTACCGGCGATTGGCCCGCCAATACCACCCTGATCTCCACTCCGGGTCAAAGAAGGCCGAGATGGAGAAAAAGTTCAAAGAACTGAACGAAGCCCACGAAGTCCTCTCCGATGCGGATAAACGCAAAAAATACGATCAGTACGGAGCCCAATGGGAGCAGGCGGAAGCCTTTGAAAAGGCGCGTCAGCAGGCCGGTGCGGGTGCGCAAGGATTCCGCTGGGAACAGGCAGGACCCGGCGGAGGCGGAGCTGATTTCAACAGCGAAGCCTACTCGGACATCTTTGAAAATCTGTTCCGAGGGGGTGGTCGGACCGGGGGAACACGCGGGTTCTCTGTGCCCGGTGAGGATTTGGAGGCTGAGGTTGAACTGACGTTACGCGAAGTGCTGACCGGCGTCACCAAACGGATCAACTTGCGGGAACCGGTACCCTGTCCGACCTGCCAGGGGACCGGCACATTGCGCGGACGTACCTGCCCGACCTGCCTTGGGTCAGGCTCCACCACGGAATCAAAAACCCTCGAGGTCAAAATCCCAGCCGGCGTCCAGGAAGGCACACGCGTCCGGGTAGGAGGCAAGGGCCAGCCGGGGTCGAACGGTGGGAAGCGCGGCGACCTCTACCTGTACGTCAGGATCAAGCCGGACCCCATTTTCCGCCGTGAAGGCAGCGATATTCATGTCCCGCTGCCCGTCTATCCCTGGGAAGCGGTACTCGGCGCAGAGGTCATGGCACCAACGCTCACCGAACCGGTCAAAGTGAAAGTCCCGTCCAGCAGTAAGGCGGACAGCAAGCTCCGGCTCAAAGACAAGGGCCTGCCGTCGGCTGGCGGGGGGCATGGCGATCTCTTTTTGCATCTGCAGATTGTGGTCCCGCCTACCGTCACGGAAGAAGAACGGTCTCTCTACCAGCGGTTAGTCAAAGGGACACACCCCGATCCGCGCGCTGAGCTGCTGAGGCTAACGCGAATGACCGCATGACGCCGACCGAGTATGGGGTGCTGGCCTTCAGCTCCCTTTTCGTCATCGTCGATCCCATCGCGACCGTTCCGGCCTTCCTCGCCATGACCACCCGTTATACGCTCGTGCAGCGATTGCGCATGGCGCGCGTTGCTTGTCTTGTCGCCGTCATGATTCTTGGCGGCTTCGCGCTCGCGGGTCAGTGGCTGTTCTCACTCTTGGGGATTTCGCTTGCCGCCGTCCAGGTCGCCGGCGCACTCGTGCTGCTGCTCGTAGCCTTGGACATGTTGCGGGCGCAGCGTTCGCCGGTGCAGGAAACGGCGGCGGAGACGGCGGAGGGCGCCGCAAAAGACGATATTGCGATCACACCGCTCGCGGTGCCTATGCTGGCGGGACCAGCCGCCATCTCCACCATCATCCTGTTGGACGCGCAGGCGGCGTCATGGCTCCATCGAGGCATCCTCCTGGCTTGCGTTGGCCTGGTCGGTCTGGCAAGCTACGGCATCCTGGCTCTGGGTGCATCCGGAGCCAAGTGGATGAGCCCCCTGGCGGAAAAAATCATCACACGCCTCATGGGCTTGCTGCTCGCTGCCCTGGCCATTCAGTTCCTGTTCAACGGGCTGAAGGGGGAAGGCGGATTGTTTGTGCGATAATGTCGTGTCTACTGCTATCGAGGACGTCAACACAAGGAGGTTTCGCATGAAGAAGGGAATGCAAGGAATCTCGGCGCTCGTCATGGCCGGAGCGTTCACGTTGGCCATGGGAACCGTCGGTGTTTCGGCCAACGAACCCGGCTACGGCCAGGGAGGTGGGAAAGATGGCTACGGAGGTGGCGGCCATGGGATGAGGGGAAGCCATGGCATGGGCATGATGCACAGCAGCGCGGGCCATCTCATTCGGCACCTGCTCAAGCATGAAAAAGACATCGGCCTTACGGCCGACCAGGTCACGAAGCTGAAGGAAATTCAGTTGAACCTCGATAAGACCCGAATCAAATCGGAAGCCGATATCCAGGTGGCAGAGCGCGAATTAAAGGCCCTGACCGACGATGAGAAGTCCGATCTCAAGGCGATTGAAGCGAAGTTGAGACAGAGTGAAGACATGCAGGTGGCCTTGCGCATGACCTCTATCAAGACCCGCCGAGACGTCTTGGCCCTTTTGACGCCAGAACAACGTGCCAAAGAGAAGGCCGAACACGAGAAGATGATGCAGCAGCATCAAGAGGGCGGCAAAGGCCAGAGCAGCGGCATGGCGAATCCGCATGGAACCATGCAGGGCAATCCGCATCAGGGTGGCGCCACGCCGATGCCTCCCGCGAACATGAAGACCCAGTAACGCACTCCGATCGAAAGGAGGACTCATGCGCACACAAGCATTGAGAGGTCTACTGGCCATCGGCCTGCTCGTCGGTTCGAGCACGGTCGCCTGGAGCGACGACAAGGAAGGCAACATCGCCGATCTCGTGAAAGACGCGAAGGTCACGGCCGAGCAGGCGATCAAAACCGCCACGGAAAAGGTCCCAGGAACGGTCGTAGAAGCTGAGCTCGAAAAGAAACACGGCAAGACGGTCTGGGAAGTCGAGATCCTGGGCGCCGACGGCAAAGTCACCGAAGTTCATATCGACGCGGCCACTGGGACGGTCATCGACACGGAAGCGAAGAAAGACAAGCACGAAGACAAGAAGAAGAAAAAGTAAGGATGTCATGGCAAAAGAACCTAAGTTGAAGAGTCACGATCTGCTCGTCGGTCCTGGACGGGCACCCGCCCGGGCCATGCTCAAAGCCGTGGGCTTCACCGATGAAGATCTCTCGCGTCCTTTCATCGGCGTCGCCAACACCTGGATCGAGGTCATGCCCTGCAACTTTCACCTGCGCCGATTGTCGGAACGGGTGAAAGCTGGGATTCGGGCAGCAGGCGGCACCCCCATCGAGTACAACACCATCGCCGTCTCGGACGGCATTTCGATGGGGACGGAAGGCATGAAGGCCTCGTTGATCAGCCGCGAGGTGATCGCCGATTCGATCGAACTCGTGGCGCGGGGACATCTCTTCGACGGCGTCGTGGCGCTGTCCGGTTGCGACAAGACCATTCCGGGAACGGTGATGGCGCTCGCGCGCTTGAATGTGCCGTCGCTGATGCTGTACGGCGGGTCGATCATGCCGGGACACTTTCAGGGCCATGACGTGACGATCCAGGACGTCTTCGAAGCGGTAGGCAAGCACGCGTCCGGCAAGATGACCAATGCAGAGCTGAAAGATCTGGAAGACCATGCCTGTCCAGGACCCGGCGCCTGCGGCGGTCAGTTCACGGCGAATACGATGGCGATCGCGTTCGAATTCCTGGGCATGTCGCCGATGGGACGCAATGGTGTGCCCGCCATGGACGCGCGCAAAGACGACGTCGCATTCGAATGCGGCAAGATGGTCATGGATTTGTTGAAAAAGGATCTCCGCCCGCGCCAAATCATCACGCGCAAATCGCTGGAGAATGCGATCGCGGCCGTCGCGACGACCGGCGGCTCGACCAACGCCGTACTCCATCTGCTCGCCATCGCCAACGAAGCCGGCATCAAGCTGAGCATTGACGATTTCGACAAACTCAACCGCAAGGTTCCCCTCCTGGCCGATTTGAAACCTGGCGGCCGCTTTGCCGCCGCGGATCTCTACGCGGCTGGCGGCACGACGCTAGTCGCCAAACGCTTGGTCGATGCCGGCCTCCTCCATGCGAATCAACCGACCGTGACAGGACGAACGATCGGCGAAGAGGCGAAAGAAGCGGTGGAGACCACGGGACAGCAAGTCTTGCGGCCGTTTACGAACCCGATCAAAACGACGGGGGGTTTGGTGATTCTCAAAGGCAACCTAGCGCCAGAAGGCTGCGTCGTCAAAGTCGCGGGTCATTCGATGATGCAATTCCGCGGACCCGCCAAGGTCTATGACCGTGAAGAGGACGCATTCGTGGCCGTCAAGGCCGGACAGATCAAGGCCGGCGACGTCGTTGTGATCCGGTACGAAGGGCCGTCCGGCGGTCCGGGCATGCGGGAGATGTT
>DASTFK010000043.1:0-3791 GCA_035719945.1 Nitrospira sp. | reverse complement strand
CTGTGGCCGTGACCGTGAAAGTGTTTGTCTGGTGGTTTCTCGTCGGAGCGACGATGGCACTCGCGGTCATCATGCTGCAGGGCGGCATGCGCGAAGTGATGCAGGCGCAGGGATCGGTCTGGGAATTGAAATTGATGGAATTGGTCACGACGATCGTCGGCGGAGGGTTGCTCGGCGGCTGCGTCGCACTCATCCTCGACCGGATCAAAAAATCGTAATCAGCCCGGAAGGTTGCGCACAAGAGGAGACATGATGGACCTGGAAGTCGGTTCGAACCTCTATCAGAACACCGATGGCACGATCGAAATCGAGGGCGTGCCCCAAATTCAAGTGGCGTTGAAACCCAATGCCTTGTTGATCAACTTCGCGGTGTTCGACGCCAACGGAAAAATGACGGCGAAACTGGTCGACAGTACACTGATGTTCAACGAGCGTCGCGCCTATGAAGTCACGAAAGCCCCGTCTCGTGTCACGCTGACCCACGTGGAATCCAAGAACGTCGTCCTGCAGATGGAAGTCAAGAAGCCGGACCTGGTCGCGTTTACCAAAGGCGGGTTTCATACCGTCAAGGGCCATCTCCTTGAAGTTTCTTCGACGGAATGGAAAGTGGATAAACAGCGGTCCAGCGGGACCACGCAGGATGTGCAGGGGGGTTCGGTGAAGATCGGCTGATCGCCGTCCTCAGGGCTTGGTCACCGTCGGCACGATGACCAGCCCTGCTTTCTTCATATCGACCTGCGCGGTATCTCCATCCTTCAATTCCCCTTTCACCAGCTGCCTGGCGATGGGAGTCTCGAGTTCCTGTTGAATCAGGCGCTTCAACGGTCTCGCACCGTACACCGGATCGTATCCGCGCTCTCCAAGGTGGCGCAGCGCCGCTGAAGAGACGACCAGCGTAATTCGCCGTTCGGCCAGGCGGGCCCGCAGGCGTTCGAGTTGGATCTCGACGATCTTCGTGAGTTGATCGGTCTCCAACGGATGGAAGACGACCGTCTCATCCACCCGGTTCAGAAATTCCGGCCGGAAATGCCGTCGTAGTTCCGCCATCACGACCGAACGAACTTCGTCATAGCTCGAGCCTCTTTGTTGAGCTTCGAGGATCTGAGGGCTGCCGATGTTGGAGGTCATGATGAGTACGGTGTTTTTGAAATCCACCGTCCGGCCCTGGGAATCCGTGAGCCGCCCGTCGTCCAAGACTTGAAGGAAGACATTGAAGACGTCGTGATGCGCCTTCTCGATCTCATCGAACAGGAGGACGGAGAACGGACGCCGGCGCACGGCCTCGGTCAACTGTCCGCCTTCTTCATAGCCCACATAACCTGGCGGAGCTCCAATGAGGCGGGCGACCGTGTGCTTCTCCATATATTCAGACATGTCGATCCGGATCATGTTGGCTTCGTCGTCAAAGAGGGTAGCGGCAAGCGCTCGCGCGAGCTCCGTTTTTCCGACGCCCGTGGGGCCGAGAAATAGAAACGATCCAATGGGCTTGTTGGGGTCTTTGATACCGGATCTCGCCCTCAGCACCGCATCGGCGACGGCGCGAACGGCCTCGTCCTGCCCCACCACCCGTTGATGGAGCAGTTCCTCCAATTTGAGGAGTTTCTCCGTTTCGCCCTCCATCAGCCTGGACACCGGAATTCCTGTCCAACGGCTGACAATCGCGGCAATATCGTCCTCGTCGACTTCTTCCTTGAGCAGACGGGCTTCGCCCTGCTTCTTCCCGAGCTGCTGCTGTTCAATCGTCAATTCCCGTTCGAGACGAGGTAGCTCGCCGTAGCGCAACTCGGCAACACGGTTCAGGTCATAGGCACGCTCCGCCTTTTCAATCGCGAGCTTGACCTCTTCGATCGCTTCCCGGGTCTTCCTCAGCTTCGCAACCGACGCTTTCTCGGAATCCCATCGGGTTTTGAGCGCCTGCAGATCGCGCTGCTTTTCGGCCAACTCTTTTTCGAGGCGCTCCAGGCGAGTTTGACTGACTTGATCCTTCTCCTTTTTCAGGGCTTCCCGCTCGATTTCGAGCTGCAGGACCTTCCGGGATACCTCGTCGAGTTCGGCCGGCAGACTGTCAATCTCCGTCCTGAGCCGCGCGGCAGCCTCGTCCATGAGATCGATCGCCTTGTCGGGGAGAAACCGGTCCGCGATATAGCGGTGAGATAACTTGGCGGCTGCCACCAATGCCGCATCCTTGATCCGTACCCCGTGATGCACTTCGTAGCGTTCTTTCAATCCGCGGAGGATGGAAATGGTATTCTCGACCGAGGGCTGATCGACGAAGACGGTTTGGAAGCGCCGCTCTAGGGCTGCGTCCTTCTCGATATGTTTGCGGTATTCATCAAGTGTCGTCGCGCCGATCAGATGCAGCTCGCCGCGGGCGAGCATGGGTTTGAGCAGGTTGGCCGCATCCATGGCGCCTTCGGCCGCTCCCGCTCCAACGACAGTATGCAATTCATCGATAAACAGCAGCACCTGACCTTGCGAGGCCTGAATCTCCTTCAGCACCGCCTTCAAGCGCTCTTCAAACTCGCCGCGAAATTTGGCGCCAGCCACGAGCGCGCCCATGTCGAGCGCCACGAGCCGTTTCTGCTTCAGCCCTTCGGGCACGTCGCCTTTCACAATGCGGATGGCCAATCCCTCGACGATCGCGGTCTTGCCGACGCCGGGTTCGCCGATCAGGACGGGATTGTTCTTCGTCCGCCGCGAGAGGATCTGGATCACACGCCGGATTTCTTCGTCACGCCCGATCACCGGATCCAGTTTACCCTGGCCGGCCAGCTTGGTCAGGTCGCGGCCGTACTTCTCCAGCGATTGATAGGTGCCCTCCGGGTCTTGCGATGTCACGCGCTGATGTCCTCGTACTTGTTGTAGCGCCCCTAAGAACTTGTCCTTCGACAATCCGAGCTTCTTGAAGACGCTGCCGTCCTGCACCATCGCAAGCAGGACATGTTCCACGCTGAGAAAGTCGTCCTTCAGGGCACGCTGTTCATCTTCAGCTTTGGTCAGGACGTGATTGAGACGGGACGTGAGGTGCAATTGGCCAGGCCCCCCTCCGGCGCCTTGGACCTGAGGTAACTTACCCAACGCCTGTTCGGCAGCCTGCCGTACCGCGGGGAGCGAAATGCCCGCCTGCTCGAAGAGGGCCGGAGCAATGCCGCCCTCCTGATCGAGCACAGCGAGCAGCAGGTGTTCGACATCCATGCCCTGATGGCCTCGGCGCATGGCATGGGAGGAAGCCGTTTGGAGAGCTTCTTGAAGCTTAATCGTCATCCGGTTCATATCCATACTGGACCTCGTTGTGCCTGCGCGTTTCTATCGATACCGACATAATCACCGACAATCGGAAAGTCAACCAGGGAGGCCTCTTGCCTTGACCGTGCCGGCGAGACCGGATTATTGTCGCTCATGGTCAATCAACTCGCTGCCGCGTTCGAGCTGTATCGGCAGGCACTGCGGAAGACGTGGCACTCGCTGCTCAGGGGGTGGATCATCATCGTCGCGGTGATCGGTTTCCTCTTCCTACTGCTCCTCGCCCAACAGATCGCTGCGCCGCTGGGCATGGCCGGCGGATTCCTTCTGGGTGCCGTTAACGCTCTGCTGGTCGGGGCAACTCTCAGTCTGATCGAGCAAGCGGTGTCCTATGCGAGGACGATCTCGATCAAAGATGTGCTCGACAGTTTCGGGCACTACTTCTGGGATGTGATCGGAGTGGGATTTGTGCTCTGGCTTCCGCTCATGGCGCTGGACATGGGTACTCAACAGAATCCCAACGGCCCACTGATTTCCTACGCGGTGAT
>DASTFK010000042.1:0-3093 GCA_035719945.1 Nitrospira sp. | reverse complement strand
ATCGCTTGCCGACCGCCGGCAAGAGGGGGCCCCTTATGCGATTTCTCATGCAGATCAACAACATGTTGATCTATGTGCTTATCGCTGCGGCGACCATGCGGTTACCGGAGCAAGTATCGCCAAATTGCTTGGAATTGGGGATGGCAAAGCCTACGTAACCGGAGCCCAGGTCGAGAAAATGGACGACGACCAACTGGAGGCCAAGTGCCGCCGGATCGATGTCTTCGCCCGGACCAGCCCCGAGCACAAACTGCGTCTCGTTCGCGCCATGCAGGCGTCGAATCAGGTCGTCGCCATGACCGGTGACGGTGTGAATGACGCGCCCGCGCTCAAGCAGGCCGACGTCGGGGTGGCCATGGGCATCAAGGGCACCGAAGTCTCGAAAGAGGCCGCCGAGATGGTGCTCGCGGACGACAACTTCGCGTCCATCACGGCCGCCGTTCGCGAAGGACGCACGGTTTTCAACAACATTGAAAAGGCGATCCTTTTCATGCTTCCCACCAATGGGGGGCAGGCGCTCACCATCCTCGCCGCGATTTTCCTCGGCCTCACGCTGCCAATCACGCCGCCGCAGATCTTGTGGATCAACATGGTGTCATCCGTCACCCTCGCGCTGGCCATTTCGTTCGAACCGCACGAGTTCGGGGTGATGCAGCGTCCGCCCCGGACAGTGGATCGTCCGCTGCTGGATCGGTTTGGGATTTGGCGGATTGCCTTCATTTCCCTTCTCTTGCTTATCTTCACCTTCGCACGTTCTTCTGGCTCATCAAACACGGCGCCTCGCTGGAACTGAGCCGCACGGCGGCGGTCAATGCCATGATCGTCGGCCAGGTCTTTTACCTCGTGAATAGCCGCTTCCTGCTCGACTCGTGCTTTTCCTTGCGCGCCCTGACGGGCAACAAATGGATTCCGATCTCCATTGGCGGAGTCGTCATCCTGCAGCTGCTCTTCACTTACGCGCCGTTCATGCAGGCCATCTTCGGCACCGAGGGGCTCCCGCTTTTCATCTGGGGTTGGCTGCTCCTGGGCGGGTTCGTTTTCTTCACGCTCGTCGAGTTGGAAAAGATCCTCATCCGCTGGGCCTTCCCCAAGGTCACAGAACCAAAGACCGCCTGATGCCGGCACAGTCCTCCAGCGCCAAATGCTTCATGCGGCCTTTTCGGGTCGCACCTTGAAGAAAGTGACGTAAAGGACCGGGACGACGAGGAGGGTGAGGGCCGAGGCGAAGAGGAGGCCGACGACGATGGTGACCGCCATCGCGCCGAAGAAAACGTCGAAGATAAGCGGGATCAGCCCGAAGACCGTCGTGAGAACAGCCATGGAAACCGGGCGCACACGGCTGACGGAGGCCTCCACGACGGCATCCCATGGAGGCTTGCCGGCGGCAAGTTGGGCGTTGATCTCGTCAACCAGTACGATCCCATTTTTGATGAGCATTCCCGAAAGGCTGAGTGCGCCGAGCAGGGCCATGAACCCGAACGGTTGATTGAAGATCAGCAGCCCGACAACGATGCCGATGAGGGAAAGAGGCACAGTAAGCCAGATGAGGAGCGTGACGCGCAGAGAGTTGAAGAGGCAGATGACGGTGAGCACCATCATCAGCAAAAATGGGGGAAGTGTGCCGGCGAGCGCAGCCTGCGCCCGGGAGGAATCTTCGTATTCGCCGCCCCATTCCATCCGGTAACCCGGTGGCAGCGGGATCGCTTCGATTTTCTCGCGCACTCGCCCAAGCATTGTGCTTGCGAGACCGGAGGTCTGGTCCGCATGCACGGTAATGGTAGGCATGCGGTTCCTTCGCATGCGAATCGGGTCTTCCAATTCCGTGGTGAAATCAGAAACAACCTGTCTCACCGGCAGAAAGCGACCCGCCACCGGGCTGAACACCTGCACGTCGCGGATCGAGTCGGGGTCGGCCCGCTCGGCCTCGGGACCTCGCGTTATGATGGGCAGGAGTTCGTCGCGCTCGCGATAAACGCCAATGCGCCGGCCGCTGAAAGCGGACTCGAGCGTTGTGCCGAGATCCGTGCGCGTGATTCCAGTGAGGCGGGCCTGCACTTCGGAAAACAGCGGACGCAGCGTGGGAACGGGTTCGCGGCTGTCAATCCGGATCCCTCTCGCTCCACCGTCCTGTCGCAGGATCTCCATGGCCTGCGCAGAGAGCGAACGAAGGGTGCCGTAGTCCTCACCGGAAAACCGCGCTTGCACGCGTCCGCCCTCGCCGGGCCCCAGCAGGAATCGCTTCGTGATGATCTGTGCGTCGGGATAGCTCTCGGTGAGCTCCTTTTGCACGCGCGGCAGGACGACATCGATCAGGCTCTGATCTTTCACATCAACGAGAAATTGCGCGTAGGACGGGTCAAATCGCTCGGGTGAATACGTGAGAAGAAACCGCAGGGCGCCCTGGCCGACGGACGTTGTGCTGTGCGTAATGCCAGGAATCTCCGCAATGGACTTCCGCATCTCTGCGGTCACACGATCGGTCTGACCCAGCCGGGTTCCCCCCGGCAGCCAGACGTCCACCATGAACTGCGTCCGCGTCGAGTCCGGGAAAAAGCTGTTTTGCAGGAACCCGAATCCATAAATGGACAGAGCGAGCATTCCCACGAGCACCGCGATCGTCACGCCGCGCGCCCGCATGCAGGCGAGCAGGATCTTTTTGTAGCCTCGGTAAATGGCTCCCCCGTAGGGGTCGCTCTTTTTTTCGGCGTCGCCGGGCGGAGCCGACTTCAGAAAAAGGTATCCGAAGAGCGGAGTGATCGTCACCGCGGTTATCCAGCTCAGTCCGAGGGAAATCAGGAGAACGACGAACAAGGAACGGCAGTATTCTCCCGTGCTGTCGTCCGAGAGACCGATGGCCCCGAAGGCGAGCACCGCGATAGCTGTCGAACCGAGCAGGGGGATCGCTGTCTGGGAAACGACATTCTTCGCAGCCTGCAATTTATCCCCGCCCCTTTGCATCGCGATGAGCATGCCCTCCGTGATGACGATGGCATTGTCCACCAGCATCACGAGGGCGATGATGAGGGCGCCGAGTGAGATGCGCTCGAGGATCAGCCCCGTCTGATTCATCACGATCATCGTGCCGCACATCGT
>DASTFK010000041.1:0-2100 GCA_035719945.1 Nitrospira sp. | reverse complement strand
CACCTCCACGTTATACACGCCGGTGAGCGGCAACATCGTCCAGGTCAATGGGGAACTGAAAGACCATCCGGAGGTCGTCAACAGCGAGCCTTACGGCCGGGGCTGGATGGTGGTGATTGATCTTTCGAATGCCGGCGAAGTCGACACACTGATGACTGCGGCACAATACGACGCGTTTCTTGCCAACCAGAAGAAAGGCTGAGTCACCGTTCCGGACGAGCGCCGGAGCAGACCCTGTCTCTCTGAACCCCGATCTCCGCCGACAATCCTTGGTATGCCAGCTCAACCTCACATCGCCATCCTCGGTGCCGGGCCGGGCGGGTACGTTGCCGCCATCAGAGCCGCCCAACTTGGGGCGCGCGTGAGCGTCGTGGAAGCGCAAACCCTTGGCGGCGTGTGCCTGAATTGGGGCTGCATTCCGAGCAAAGCGCTTCTCGCCGTCGTGGAACTCGGTGACAAGGTCAAGAAGGGTGCGGCGATGGGGCTCCATGTGAACGGACCTGTGACCTATGATCTCTCGCAGATGGTGGTCAGAAAGAACCAGGTGGTAACCGGCCTCGTGAAAGGCATTGCTACCCTCTTCAAGGCCTGGAATATTGAGTACGTGGAAGGCCGTGGCGTACTCCAAGACCGGCACCGGCTGCGAGTCAGCCTGAAAGACGGCGCTGAGCGTTCGATGAGTGCCGATGCCATCATCATTGCCACCGGGTCCTCCTGGCCCGATCTTCCCCAGTTCCCTATTGACGGGCGGCAGATCCTGACGAGTCAGCAGCTGCTGGACCTCACTGCGATTCCCAGGCGACTCCTGATCATCGGGGGCGGCGTGGAAGGCTGTGAATTCGCCGCCCTGTATAGCGGACTTGGCACGGACGTCACGATCGTCGAACTGATGGATCGAATCCTTCCGCTCGAAGACGCAGACGTGTCGTCCACGATGTCGCGGGAGCTGAAAAAGCGGAATGTCACCGTCATCACGGGAACGACAGTGGAACGGCTCGACCGCCAGGAGCACACGGTCTCGGCGCATCTCAAAGACGGCGCGGCGGTGGAAGCCGAGGTGCTCTTGGTCTCGGTTGGGCGTGGACTCAACAGCCGGGGAATCGGATTGGAAGCTGTGGGTGTGCAAATCAGCAGGCGAGGGGAGATTCTCGTCAATGCACAGATGGAAACGTCGGTGTCGGGCATCTATGCGATTGGAGACGTGACGGGCAAGGCGATGTTGGCCCATGTGGCGTCGGCCCAAGGCAAGGTGGCCGTGGAGCACATCCTGGGGCATCCGACATCCATGCAGTACGACGTGGTTCCTGCGGGGATTTTTACGCTGCCTGAAATCGGTCGGGTTGGACTGACTGAGGCGCAAGCGCGGGAACGAATGGAGACGAAAGGCGACATGCCGAACGGCGGCCTCAAGATCGGCCGCTTCCGGTACACGGCGTTGGGAAAGGCCCAGGCGGCAGGGGACACCACCGGCTTTTGTAAGGTCATTGCAGACGCCCACAGCGGCAAGATTCTCGGTGTCCACATCGTCGGCGCGCATGCCGCAGATCTGATTCATGAAGCGGCTCTGGCCATGCAACTGGAGGCAACCGTCTCGCAGGTCGCCAACATGATTCATGCGCATCCGACGCTTGCCGAAGGATTGATGGAAGCGGCGGAAGATGCAGAGGACAAAGCCATTCATCACATAAAGAAGTAGGTCAGCTGATGCTCTCCTCATTGCTCGTCAGGCTGGCGATGGTGGCCCTGACCATGGGCATCGTCTGCTGGATCGGGTGGACGATCCCAGCTTCGCGCGATGCTGAGATACTCCACGCTGAAGGACCCCTAGAGGTCGATCGATCTCCTCTCCTGCCGGTTCCGCCGGTCACGCCGGAAGTGCCGTTGACGCCGCCTTCTCAGGGGCACGTGCGAGAGTTTTCGCGACCATCCGCCCCGCTCACACTGGATGTGAACCGGGCGAGCCAACAAGATTTCGAACGGCTGCCCGGCATCGGTCCCGTGTTGGCCCGCCGCATTGTCGAGTATCGGGAGTCGCGAGGAGCATTCCAAGACATCGAACAGCTGCGTCGTGTGAAGGGCATTGGAAAAAAGACGTTCGAA
>DASTFK010000040.1:0-6134 GCA_035719945.1 Nitrospira sp. | reverse complement strand
AACCCTGCCTGGACCGGAGGTCTGGCGATGACCTTGACTCAGCCGCTCCTACGCAATGCCGGCCTTGATGTGAACAAGACCTTTATCCGGATCGCACAGAATAATGCTGCGGTCGAGGAACACGTCTTCCGCGACAGAGTGCTGACGGTACTGGCCACGGTGGAACAAACGTACTGGGAACTCGTATTCGCCAATGAAAATTTAAAGGTCGCCGAAGCCGCCTTAAAGGCCGCTCAGAACCTTCTGGCTGAAAACAGGGCCAAAGCCAAGGCTGGTGTCATGTCGATCGTGGACGTCCTGCAGGCTGAAGCGGCTGTCGCCTCACGCGTGGAGCAAATCCTGATAGCCGAGAAATCCATTCGCGATCAGGAGGACCAGTTACGTCGGCTGCTGAATCCCGGCGAAAATGAGTTGCGGGAAGACATGCGGTTGACGCCTCAAGATCCGCCGGCCGTGGCCTTACAGCCGATCAGCTTGCAAGAGGCGATCGATATCGCCATCGAGCGCCGCCCCGAGATTGTTCAGGCCAAGAAGAATGTGGATAGCAGCGAACTTAATACCAATTTCGCCAAGAACCAATTGCTGCCGACCCTTTCGTTCCAAGGCACCCTAGGATTGGCAGGCCTTGGCGGTAACCTTGGAAGTTCCGTCAATAGCAACTTTAGCGGTGATTTCTATAACTACGGTGCCGGTCTCGTGTTGAGTTATCCGCTCGGCAACCGCTCAGCCTGGAGTACCTATAATAAGCGTCAGATGGAAGGGAGGAATGCCCAGGTTTCGCTGGTCAGCGTCCGACAGCAGATTATCGTCGGCGTGCGTGAAGCAGTGCGCCGTGTTCAGACCGACTTCAAGCGAATCGAGACGACCAGGTCGGCGCGCATCATGGCGGAAAAGCAATTGCAGGCGGAACAGGAACGCCTGAAGGTCGGCTTGAGTACCACCCGCTTCGTGCTGGAATTCCAACGCGATCTGGCGACTGCGCAGGGGAACGAGCTGCGTGCCATCGTTGATTACAACAAGTCGCTCTCGAATTTAGAGCGGCACAAGGCCACGACGCTCGATCGGTACAGCCTAGAGCTTCACTGATCCGATGCCGGAGCCTGAGCCGCCCCCCCATCCGATTCCGGCTCAGGCAGAAGAACGGGGAGCGGCGCTGGCGCTGTTGCCAGTTGCTGCGACCCTGGACTACTACGCTCTGCCTGATTGGCTGCAGAGCCAGCCGCTCGTGCAATTCGCTCCTCAGCTCATCGGCTACCTTGGACTTGCCTTGTGGGCCGCTCACAACCGCTCGATCGGAGCCCGCATCGGGTTGCAGATGTCGCAGTGGAGCCGGGGAGGGAGGCTGGGTGTCCTCACCGGAGTCCTACTCGGCTGCGTGAATACCTTGGTCATTCTGCGTCTGATTCCCTCGTGGGGATGGGATATCACCTTCTTGAAAGAAACGCCGCATGCACAGGTGCCGGTGCTGATCATGGTCCCGTGGTTCATTTCCGTGATCGCCCTGTTGGTCGAACTCAATTTTCGCGGGTTCTTGTTGGGAAGGCTCGCCGCGCTGGAATCGAGCATGTGGCGCCGACCCATGCTCCGGCGGCTGTCTCCGCTGGCCCTGTTGACCAGCGCCCTGGTATTCGCTTTCGATCCGTTCATGGTCACCACCTTCCAACACCTGCATGGGATTGCGCTGTGGGACGGTCTTGTCTGGGGACTTCTCTGGCTGTTCACGAGGAATCTTTATGCGACGATTGTCGCCCATGCGGTGGAAGTCATCCTTGTGTATAGTGCGGTGCGGGCGGCGTTGATGTAAGACGATGACCCCCTCCTTCTCCAGCTACCTGGTGAACGACTGCTTCGGCGATCCGGGCGTCTATGTGGAAGTGCGCTGGTCGAAACGGGCGCTGCTTTTCGACCTCGGGGAGAACGCCGCGCTGGGCTCCACGCGTCTGCTTCGGGCCAGCGACCTCTTCGTCTCCCATACGCACATGGACCACTTCATCGGCTTCGACGCCATCGTGCGAGTGGCTTTGGGACGCGGAAAAACGCTTCGCCTCTATGGTCCGCCTGGACTGATCGACAATGTGAACGGTAAGCTTCGCGGGTACACCTGGAATCTGGTTGACGGCTATCCCTTGACTATTGAGGTCCGTGAATTCGACCGTCAGGAAATCCGGCACGCGACATTCCGAGCCTCCAACGGTTTTCTGCAATCGGATCTCACCGTTCATCCGCTCCGAATAGATCCGCGGACCGGGCTCTTTACCGTCCTGGAGGATCCGATGTTTACCGTACAAGCGGTGGGCTTGAACCATCGCATTCCCTCTTTCGCCTATGCCTTGGAGGAACGGTTCCACATCAACGTCAACAAGCAGAAGCTACACGATGCCGGACTTCCGGTCGGCGGCTGGTTGAAAGATGTGAAGCAATATCTTTGGGAAGGGAAACCGGAGGAGTTTCATTTCACCGCCGTCCTGTTCGATGAACATCGTCGCATGGAACGAGGGTTTGTGCTGGGTGATTTTGCACGTCAGTTCTTGACGATCACCCGAGGGCAAAAACTGGCGTATGTCGTCGATACCCGCTACGACCAGGACAACGAAGCCAGAATCGTGGCGCTCGCCAAGCACGCAGACCTTTTCTACTGCGAATCGCCCTATCTCGACATTGATGCGGAAAAAGCGCGCGATCGCTATCACCTGACGGCCAGACAGGCCGGCATCATGGCGCGCAAAGCTGGAGTGCGCGATCTCGTGGTATTTCACTTTTCGCCGCGCTACACGGGACAGGGCGAAGCGATCGAGCAGGAAGCCCAAGAGGCCTTCCGAGGATGCTGAACAAAGGAGCCATGACGTGAACGATTGGGGCAAGTACGTCGTCTATTTTCTTTTAGGAGGCACCATCGTCAGTCTTTCTACGTATCTTGGCGCGCAGGGGCGCCCGTACCTTGCGGCCTTCGCCAGCACGTTCCCCGCCATCACAGGCGCTACATTCGTCCTGCTGTATCTCAACGGCGGCAGCGACGCGATTGTCGCCTACGCGGAGAAGCTATTCTGGTTCGTGCCCCCATGGATCGTCTACGTCATGGCCATGATCTTTATTGTGCCCCGGTTGGGCTTCTGGCCCGCCATGGCGCTTTCTCTGGCGCTTTACATGGGCTGCGTCTGGCTGGTCAAACTGGCGTTGCGCTGAACAATGCCACTCCTGTAGGGGACTCTGCCGGCAGGGTGTTGCTCGCGGAAGTGCGCTTTTCTGGTGGTGCTTTTACCGTCTCCCCTTCTTATGAACTACCTTCTTTGAATACCTACCGGACGAGCCAGGTGAGCGCTACAGTCAAGGCAGGCACCCGTAAGAACTACCGCACGGGAGGCAGCCATGATCAGCTTGATGGAGTTTGTGTCACTCTGCGGCGTGGCCAGTCTGACAGCTGCCGGAGCCTCGCAAGGGCTTCAGCGCTTATGGCGGTCGAGAGGACAACGCGCAGACGAGCGCCTGAGCCTTCCCATCGAAGAGACCTCCGGACGGCCGTCCCCAGGGGCATGGCACGAACCCCGTCACGGGAAACGGCATACGGTGGGCTGTCCGATCGAATATATCCTGGACAAGATCCGGTATGAAGGCATGCTCGTCGACATGTCACACCGGGGCTGGCGCGCCCAAGGGAGGCGTCCGGTCGCCAAGGGCACCGCGATGACGGTGGAGATCCTATGCTCCAATCCCCCTCACCGGATTACGATAGCGGAAGCCGTCGTTCGGTGGACAGAGGGTTTGGAATTCGGCGTGGAAGTGACCGACATCAGCCCGGATTCGGCTGCCAGGCTCAGCGAGTATCTGACCAAGCACTTTCCGCAGGAAGAACCCGCGCCAGTGTACGCCCTCTCGCCCTTTTCCTATAACTAGGCGCAGAATCCGGCCGCGGTGTCATTAGGCGGCCCGGCCGAAATGGAGTCGGCTCATTTCGGTCATCGCCGACACCAGATGATCGACGGTCTCGGTGACGCAGGTGCTGGCCTTGTGCGACGGTCCCTTGCCGCCGGCCCAGATATCCGGCGGGCGTTCGATCTCGCGTACGTTTTGGCAAAACTGTGTGATGGATCGCTTCCAAAACACGCCGTCGCTGCCTTCGTCCAGGAAATGCTCGCGGTCCTCGGTAAAAGGTCGGTCGAACTGCTTGGCCCGCATCTGCCACATCTGTTCCATCGCATTCTGCCGCTCCTGGCTGAACTCAAGCCCAGTGGCTCGTTCATTCAGCGCGGCAAACAGACCGCCGATCACGCGCTCCACCTCCGGGCCGGGAAACATGCCAACGCAAGTTTGCACGATCAGATACTTGTGGAACAGAAACACTTCCGCGCTGATGCGCGCCTCGTTGGCGGAAGGATCATAGGCGCGCGCCAACTCTTTGAGCGCCTCTCCCGAGGGGCCCTCCAAACTGGAGCCCAGCAGCCTGGCTAATTGACGCCCCATTCCCAGATAATCCGTCGGCACAGCCGGCTGCGTCATAGAAGCGTAATTCCTTTGTCTGATAGCCGATTGATGTCGCGGTATCGCGACATGAGCCTTTCCATCCTCTCATCCCCCTTTAGATTCCCCAAGACAAACCACGATTCCCGCCGCCAACGGGAATTCCAGTGCTGGCAGTGGCCCGCACAGCCTGCTAGGATGACAGGTCATCCTCCGAAGGGACGAGTCGACGTGCCTCACCTTACTGTAACGCCACCGCCCTCAGAGATCCTCTTCGTGGAGGGGGCTAGGCAAAACAATCTGAAAAATATCTCTCTCGGCATCCCGCATAACCAGGTTACGGCGGTCACCGGCCTGTCGGGATCGGGGAAATCCTCTTTTGCCTTCGATACGCTCTTTGCCGAGGGTCAATGGCGGTACGTCGAGTCCCTGTCGACCTACGCCCGCATGTTTCTCGACAAGGTCGCGCGGCCGGACGTGGATCGGATTCTCAACGTCCGGCCGGCCATTGCCATCGAACAGAAGAACCAGGTCAGGACGGCGCGCTCGACCGTGGGTACGGCGACAGAAATCGCCGACTTGCTGAGGCTGCTGTTTGCCAAACTTGGCAGACCGATCTGCCCGGACTGTCATGAGGAGGCCCGGGCATTTCACCCCGATACCGTCACCTCCGACCTGCTCGAACGCTTTTCCGACGCCAGAGCCATGCTTCTGTTTCCCCTGCCCTCTCCACCGGCCAAGAGCGAGCCGGCCCTTGTCCAGTCGCTCCTGACAAGAGGGTTCACCAAAGTCAGACTCGGGGAGGAGACCGTCGATCTCCACGAGGCCAAAGTTCCTGCACTCCATCGTCAGCCTTCCTTCTATGTTGTCCTCGACCGGCTGGTCATTCGGGAGGACAATCGGTCGCGTCTCTGCGAGGCGGTCGAGACGGCGTTCCGCGAAGGCGACGGCCGCTGCGCGGTGGACGTCATCGGTCAGGGATTGCAGACCTATCATTCAGGTTTTTGCTGCCAACACTGCGGGCGCACATTCGAACCACTTCGTCCCGTCCTGTTTTCGTTCAACCATCCGCTGGGCGCCTGCCCGGAATGCAAAGGCTTCGGCAACGTTCTGCGCTATGACCCGGCGCTCGTGATTCCCGACCAGAACAAGTCGCTCGCCCAGGGCGCCATCGAGCCATGGAGCAAACCGGGCACGGACTGGTGGCAGAAACAGATGCTCCTCGCCATGAAGCGGAAAGGCGTGGACCTGACCGTTCCCTACAGGCTTCTCGAGAAGAATACGCAGCAACTGCTGTGGGAGGGTGACAAGTCGTTCGACGGGATCAATGATTTTTTTGAATACCTCGAAGGTAAGCGATACAAGCTCCATGTACGCGTCCTCCTCAGCCGCTATCGTACGCCGTTCGAGTGCCCAAGCTGCCGGGGCAGCCGGCTGAAGCCCGATGCCGGCTTTGTGAAAGTTGCCGGCACCGATATCCAGCAGGTGACGGCGATGACGATCGAAGGCGCGATGGCGTGGCTCACGTCTCTGGCCTTGAGCCCCTACGAATACGCGGTGGGGGCGGACCTGTTGGGACAACTCAAGGCCAAGCTCGGATTTCTTCTACGGGTTGGCCTCGGCTATCTCACGCTCGGCCGTCAGACCAAGACGCTGTCGGGCGGGGAAGCGCAGCGCGT
>DASTFK010000039.1:0-9049 GCA_035719945.1 Nitrospira sp. | reverse complement strand
GTAGAAGACGAGCGCGCCGAAACCGAGGGCAAGAATCAAGTTGTTGAGCTGGTTCCAATTGAACCAATTGGCGTGAGGAGTTCCCTGGATCTGGGGTCCGACGGCCCGCTCGTCGCCTTTGCGCATGGCGACTGTGACCGGATAGGCGGTGCCATGCTTGAGTTCGACGCCCTTGCCGCTCCTGATCACAAATTGATGCCATGTCGGGTCGGCAGCTCTTGTCCACCAGGCGCCCTTGGCATCTTTGATATATCTGGTGTTCGCCGGAAATTCGGCGATGGCCTTGAGCGAAGCCGGATCGTTGGCGCCGGGCTCACCAATGAGGACCTGATACTGCCCGTCGGCACGGTCGGAGGGACTGGGAGCCCAGACGACGGTCAAGCTTCCTCCGCCGTCATTCGGCGTATCGATGACTTGAAGACCGGCAGGAGCGGTGATAGCAGGTTGAGCCAGGAGGATGGCCTCCGGAATCATCCACAACAGGACCGAGAAAACAATGGCCGTTAGTCGGACGACGCGATAGGCTCTCACCCCTCGATCACCTCGATGTTGGTCCTGGGAATGACGGCTCTCGCTCCGTCGGCAAATGTAACCTCCAGCACGCGCACGTCACTCTCGGTGGGAATGCTAGCCAGATCGGACGGCAGCGCGGACACCTCGCCGATCTTCCCAAAGAGCGGATCCCGGATGATCCGGACGGAATCCCCCAGCCGGATACCTGTTCGCTGGAAATCCGTTGGCACATCGGCTGATGCACCAGCGCGGGGAATGATGATCTCAGGACGAATCACCCCGGCCCTGATCTGAGTCGCGCCGGAGATCGATGCCTTCTGTCCCGTATGGGCAGACAGTAGCCGAAAGGTCTTGGAGGCCATTGGGATCGTTCCAAATCCCTCGGTGAGAATCAGCGTAAAGCCCACCTGCTCGGTGCCGGTGATCGCCACCCCAAGGTCATACCCCAGGAGTGCGCGCAGATCCTTATCATGAATCCCGCCGACAACCAAGCCTGCGATGCCGAGTTCTTTGGCCTTGACCATCGTCTCTGCCGGAAGAAAGGAGCCTCCGACCACGATCTTTCCCTTCATCTCCGGTGTCAGATGACCTGGTCCCAACGGTTCGTCGGGTGTCGCCACCGCCACCAGCAGATCGCCCCAAACCTCTCCGCCGATACCGAAGATGCCCTGCACCAAGCTGCAGGGGGCTTCCACCACGACGCCTTGGCGAGGAATCGTCTCGACGATCGTGCCGTCGATATAGGCCAACAGATTGAGCACACGCGGCGGTTCCCGCAGTAGCACCTGTCCGGTCACTTCGGACAGCGATTCGATCGTTCCCGCGACCGGGGAGCGGATCTCGGTTTTGAACCACTTGATCAGCGGCTTATTTTCCGCGAGGATTTCGTCCTTCTGGACGGCATCACCCTCTTTTTTGACGAGGTAATCCTTAATCTCGTCCGGTGCGATGCTGAGTTGATTCGCGAGATTGATCGGATAGACTTTGCCAGGAAGTTCGGCGCGGGCCACGGCCAGATCCGACCGGACGTGGTCGCCCGCCTTGACGAGCACCGTTCCGGGCAACGGCAACAGCCGCCGGCGTCTCACCACCGTGCGATCGGCAACTGTCAGTCCTGGGGTATAGGCATGCGCCATAGCAAGTTGCTGAAAAAGTCCTCTAGCTTCGTTCTCAGTCGCTTAGAACCCTCGACGTACAAGAAGAGAGTACGCCTCGGGTCCTTCACTCCTTGTGGCCTTGCTCGAGAGCTTTTTGAGCAACTTGAACACATCTCAGCGAGCAGTTCATGCCTATCCCTTCGGATATAAATCCACTGCATCGAACCATTTTTTCAATGCCGCGACCCGCGCAGACGACTCAGCCGGCAGTTGAAGCGGACGGCCACGCCCATCCAGCAGCAGGCCGACCACTCCACCCAGCACGTCTCGTGTGACCGGCGCTCCGGATCCGGCTCCTGCATCAACGGACTTGGCCGGATGCAGGGTAATCGCCGCCTTCGCACCGGCCTCCAGCGGATGATGCTTGAGATCTCCGAAGAGCAGCCGGTCCTTCACGGTTCGGCCGTCGGCGAATGTAATGGCATAGTCTGCACAGCTGTCGCCGTCTTTCCCCTGGCCGATCGGCGCGACGCAGGTGCCTAGATAGATCATGCAGTCACGCACGAAGACGTCCGTCGCAGCTTTCTCATCGATGGTGGACAGCACGCCGAGGTGCGGCATCATGAAGATGCTGTCGACGGACAGCATGGTACAGCCCACCGGCTCGTAGGCATCGACCATCATCAGCATGGACTGGATGCGGCGGGGGGCATGCGAGAGAATGCCGCCGCTGCCGACGATCAAATTCAATCTCCGCATATCGATCAGCGTGCGGCCAGACGTCTGTTGCTCGAAAACATCGGAGATTGTACGCTCCTGCTGAATGCCCTTTAGGCCGGTGGCCAGCGATTTATGATGGATGAGCGCCAACCGCAAGGCCTCGCGCGCAATGGCGTGCTCAATCTGCAACTCGTCAAGCGTCTGAGGAATCGTCGTGGGCCGGATCATTTTGTTCTTGATGCGGTTTCGAAGTGTCTGCTCGTCGATCGTAAAGGGCACCCAACGCATGATGTTGACCAGTTTGGCCTCGGCCAGTACGTTGGAAATACTGTAGGACATGCCGAGGTTCGCGCTGACGGTCCGGTTAAAGACCCCGTCAAAGACCGAAAACACGTCCGTCGTCGCGCCGCCGATGTCGACGCCGATCAAGTTGAGGTGCTCACGCCTCGCAATGGTTTCCATGATCAGGCCGACAGCGGCAGGGGTCGGCATGATGGGGGCGCCCGCCATGTCGATCAGCTTCTTGTAGCCTGGGGCCTGCTGCATCACGTGCTCGAGAAACAGATCATGGATCTTGTTACGGGCGGGAGCCAGATGTTCCCTTTCCAGCACGGGTCGTATATTGTCCGTGACCTCCAGGGCTGTCTTGTCACCGAGGATTTTCTTCACTTGAGATTGCGCATCCTTGTTGCCCGCATAAATCAGCGGCAACTTGTAGGTCACGCCGAACCGCGGACGCGGCTCGGCCGCGGCGATGTATTCCGCCATCTCGACGACGTGCGTGACGGCGCCGCCATCGGTGCCGCCCGACATGAGGATCATGTCCGGACGCATCGAGCGAATGCGCTCGATTTTCTCGTGAGGCAAGCGGCCATCGTTCGAGGCCAGCACGTCGATCACGATCGCGCCGGCGCCCAGCGCCGCCCGCTGCGCACTTTCGCCCGTCATGTTCTGCACGACGCCGGTCACCATCATCTGCAGCCCGCCGCCGGCGCTGCTGGTGGAGATAAAAATATCGACGCCGGTCTGCGCATCCCGGCAAGGCGTGATGATCTGATCACCGTCGAGAATTTTACGCTTGGAGAGCTCTTCGATTTCCGCGATCGCGTTCAATACCCCGCGGGTCACGTCCTCAAACGGTGCCTCCACCGTCGTCGGCGCCTCCCCACGGTACGTCTGGCGGTATTCGTCGCCGACCTTTTCGATCAAAATGGCCTTGGTCGTCGTGCTCCCGCAATCGGTCGCAACGATCACGTCCAATGGACGGTCTGTTTTAGGTGGGACGGAGGCGGCAGCCGTCATCGAGCCGATGCCCTCTGCATCGCCGTTTTGGTTTCAATGAGGGCGATCAGCCGCGAGACGATATCCCGGCGTTCGAGCAGGCGGGCGAGCCGTTCCATGTCCTTGCCGTCGAAGGCGCATTCGATGATGGGGTTCAACATATGGAGCGCCTGGCTTCCCAGGAAGTTCATAGGGCCCATGGACTCGAGAAACATCGCGGCAGGAGTCCCCATCCCACGCTTCACAAACGCATCGGCGATGCGCTCCATGAACTTTACATCATCAGTGCTGAGCGCCGAGGTGGCCGGTTCCGTCGCAAAAGCATGCCTGACGCCGTTACATAGCTGGCGTAGTCGGTTGGTAAGATGGTCCTTGGACAAGGGGCGCATAGGGCTGATCTGACAAGCGAAACGGAGGTTGGGGCATTATAAGAAGCGGCCGTAGAGGAGTCAATTTTATGGCAGCTCTTGACCGGGGTTGGGTGAGGAACGCATCGAGCATCGGTGCGAGTTTTTCGAACCACCGGTCCGCCATGCGCGAGTCCCCGATGGCGTTGGGATGTGTGCCATCGTATGTCATCGTGGAGGGATCGAATCCGGTGTATTGATCGACAAGGACGATCGGCGATTCAGCCTGTTTTTTGTCGGCAACCAGTGCGGGCAAATTCCCGTTCAACACCGCAATGGAAGGGACACCGGTCTTGGCGATTAGTTGCGCCAACAGGATCTGTATGCGCGGGTTGACCGTCCTCAGGACGTCGATGATGCCGCCGATGTCGCTGACCGTGCTGGCGACACTTTGCCCTTGGGAGAGATCGTTGGTTCCAATATGCAGTAACACAAAATCCGGAGACGCAGCGGTCGCCCAGGCCTGGATCTGGACCAGAACTTCATCGGCCCTCCACCCGGCATGCCCTTCGTAGTCCATGTCGAAATCAGGGTTCGCCGGCGGGCCATTCCCGACGCCATGTTGGAAACCGACGAAATCAGTGTGATACCCCTGGTCAAGCAACAAGTGCCAGAGATAGTAGCGGTAGCTGTTGAGCCCCTTGTTCGATTGCGTGATGGAATCCCCCAGCGGCATGATCTTGACGGTGGCATTGGACCTCTGGGGAACGGCGGAACTGGGGCTATCCGCTTGAGAACCGTAGGCCGCCACTGATCCGAAAAAGAGAACGAAGCCAGCCGTGAGGCGGACGCACCATCGATGCTGGGTGAAACGGCGATCAGGCATTGGTCAGGGGAAATAAGGGGAGGCCACTTCCGCTCTGACTCTCGACGTTAACGGTGTTGGTTGTTTGGAGATACCGGGGAAATCGCAACGGGCTGCGCAGTCGGGGCAACGGCCTACGTAGCCAAGGTTTTTTGGCCGATCTTTCCCTCCGTCCCCTTCCACAATCGCACGATATTGTCCTTGTGTTTGATCCAGATCAGCGTGCTGACGACAATCGCGAAAATCAGAAATTCCTGCCGTTGTTCATTGACGATGGCGACGACAGGAAACAATCCGAAGGCAGCCAGCGCGCCCCCGGACGAATAGCGCCAAATGGCGACCGCCCCCAGCCAAATCAGCAGCAGCAGAGTGCCTATCGACGGCGACAATCCCAGGACAGAACCCAGCGCGGTCGCGACACCTTTGCCTCCCTTAAAGGCCAGGAACGGGGAAAAGATATGGCCGAGGATCGGCGACAGCGCCGCAAGCATGATGAACGACTCCATGTGAAGCCATTGCATCGCTGCCCAGCCGATGAGCCATCCTTTTCCCATATCGCCCAGCAGCGTCAGCACCCCGGCCTTTGCACCGGAGACCCGCAGCACGTTGGTGAACCCCACATTCTTGCTTCCCACGGCGCGGGGATCGGGAAGATTGAGCGCTTTCGAGACGACGATTCCAAACGGAATGGCGCCCAGCGCATAGCCGAGCATCACCAGCAGGAGACAGAAGAGTTCTTCTTCCATCGTCAGGAAAATCGTGTGAAGGAGTGGCGGACAGACCTACGGTGAGGCCACGCGGTTCGCATCTTCTACAGGCCCTTGGCGATCACTTGTTTCCAGAAGCTCCACACGTAGAGGCCGCCGGAGAGATATCCCAGCACGAGCGACAGGTACAGCGTCACGCTGCCGGCCAAATGCAGATTGCCCAGGTCCGAAAGCGCCGTGCCCTCGAGGATCAACATCGTGATCGCCACGACCTGCAAGGCCATTTTGTACTTGCCCGTGGTCTCAGACACGATGATCATCCCTTCGCCCGCCGCGATGGCACGGATGCCGGTCACGGCGACTTCCCGCGCGATCACGAGAATCGCCACCAATGCGCTGACACGATCGACATTCACCAGGAGAATCAGGGCCGACAGCACAAGCAGCTTGTCGGCGATCGGATCGAGCAACTTCCCCAGTTTTGTGATCTGGCCCGTCCGGCGTGCGATATACCCGTCTAGGAGGTCGGTGATGGCGGCGACCACGAACACGACCGCTGCGCTTAAGGAGCGATCGGGGGTCGGCGTAAAAAACAGCATCACGAAGACAGGGATCAACAAGATGCGGACCAACGTGATGACGTTGGGCAGGTTCAGGGACTCCTGGCCGACTGCTTTCCAGGCTTCGAGCACACGATTCATGGGTTCCGTATCCTTTGCTCACACGCCGATCACGGTCATGGTGCGCTTATACGATGCCGTTCTTCAAGAGGTCATGCAGGTGAATCACGCCCAGAACCTTCTCGCCTTCCGTGACGACGAGGGTCGTAATCGAGAACCGCTCCATCCGTTCGACGGCTTTTGCAGCCAGATCGTCTGGCGCAATGGTCTTTGGATTGCGTGAGGCCAGTTCGCCGGCCGTCGCCTTGGCAAAATCTCCGCCCTGCTGGATAAACCGCCGCAAGTCACCGTCGGTGACGATGCCGGCGAGTCTTCCGTTCGCGTCGGCCACGGTCGTCATACCCAGCTTTTTGGCCGTGATCTCCAGAATGGCCGCCGTGGCCGGCACCGCTTCTGAGACCGTGGGCATCTCGGCCCCGCCATGCATCAGGTCTTTGACCCTCACGAGGAGGCGCCTCCCGAGTGTCCCTCCAGGATGGAATTGCGCAAAGTCTTCCTGCTTGAAGCCGCGCTTCTGGAGGAGAGCGACTGCCAACGCATCCCCCATGGCCAAGGTCGCGGTGGTGCTCGCCGTGGGCGCCAGCCCCATCGGGCAGGCTTCCTCCGAGACGGACACATCGAGTACCACATCACTGTTCTTGGCCAGCGTCGAAGTCATACGCCCCGTCATCGACACGACGGGAATACCCATTCGCTCGACAGAGGGCAGCAATTGCAAGATTTCCTGCGTCTCCCCGCTGTTGGAGATCGCAATCAACACATCGGCGCGGCCCAGCATACCGAGGTCTCCATGAATGCCTTCGGCCGGATGCAGAAAAAATGCGGGAGTGCCGGTACTGGCCATCGTTGCCGCGATTTTCTGTCCGACCAGACCGGATTTCCCCATGCCGGAGACCACCACCTTGCCCTTGCAGCGCAGCAGCAGATCGACGGCCTTGGCGAACTGGGCATCCAGTCGTTCGACGAGTGCTTGCACTGCCCGCGCCTCAATCTTCAGCACACGCCGGCCTTCGGCAAGACTGCCGCCGTTAGCTCGATCGGACGGGCGCGATGCGGCCTTGGAGCTTATTTTCGTGGATTTGCTGCGTCGCATATCCGCATCACCCGTTCAAGGAGAGATTTGAGCTGATGGAGTGGGACCATGTTGGGCCCGTCGGACAGCGCCTGATCTGGGTTCGGATGCACCTCCATAAAGAATCCATCGACCCCCGCACCAGCCGCCGCCGAGGCCAATGGCTCGACAAACTCGCGCTGGCCGGCGGATTTCGTGCCACCCCCGCCGGGCAACTGCACGCTGTGCGTCGCATCAAAAACGACCGGATATCCGAAGCTTCTCAGAATTGGGAACGACCGCATGTCCACAACGAGATTGTTATACCCGAAAGACGATCCGCGCTCTGTCAGGACAATCCGCCGGTTGCCGGCCTCTTCGACCTTCTTGACGGCATTGGACATCTCTTGAGGAGAGAGGAACTGTCCCTTCTTCACATTTACGACCTTACCGGTCTTGGCCGCGGCGATCAGGAGATCCGTCTGCCGGCACAGAAAGGCAGGGATCTGCAGCACATCGACCACGCGGCCGGCTTCAGTCGCCTGCTCCTCGGTATGCACATCGGTCAGTACCGGGACACCCACCTCTCGCTTGACCTTGGCCAGCACCGCCAGGCCCTGCGCCAGCCCTGGCCCTCGAAACGAGTTGATGGAGGTTCGGTTGGCCTTGTCGAACGACGACTTGAACACATAGGGCATGCCCAGCGAGCGCGTGATTTCGGCGATCTGGCCCGCCGTTTCCAACGCCAACTGCTCACTTTCGATGACGCAGGGACCGGCAATCAAGAACGGCCGCTCTCCCTGACCGACGGTGAATGCGCCGATGTCGACGAGATGTGCCATGGCGGTTCAGTCTAACGTTTTCTCATGAGATGCTCAAACAGGATATCCAACAAGGCCGCAGGTGAGGACAAGGCCGGAGGCGTAGCTTCTGAGCTACGTTGAGGACCTTGACGAGCCGAGAACGAAGTTGGGATCCTGTTTCAGCATCTCAGTTCAGTGCCCGAGTTTCTTTCGCAATGCCGCGCCGACAAATCCGCCGAACAAGGGATGAGGACGGTGCGGACGCGAACAGTATTCAGGATGGAACTGTGTTGCCAGGAACCAGGGATGATCCTTGAGCTCAACGATTTCGACCAGCTGGCCATCCGGCGACAGCCCACTCAGCACCAATCCCTTTGCCCCCAACTGCTCTCGGTAGGCGTTATTGAACTCGAAGCGATGCCGGTGTCGTTCGCGAACTTCATTCACTCCATACATCTTGTGAGCGAGCGTGCCCTCCCCGAGGCGGCAGAGATAGCTTCCCAGTCGCATGGTCCCGCCTTTGTCGCTGATGCCCTGCTGTTCGTGCATCAAGTGAATGACCGGATGGGGTGACCGTTCGTCGAACTCGGCGCTATTGGCACCGGCCAAGCCCGCGACATGGCGCGCGAATTCAATGGTGGCGCACTGCATGCCGAGGCAGAGGCCGAGGAAGGGCACCTGGCGTTCCCGCGCAAAGCGGATCGTGGTGATCTTCCCTTCAATTCCACGCGCGCCGAAGCCGCCGGGGATGAGAATGCCGTCTGCTTCCCTGAGGATCCGCTCCGTCCCCTGGCGTTCGATATCTTCCGATTCGATCCAGTTGATGTTCACGCGCGTCTCATGGTCAATGCCGCCATGGACAAGCGCTTCGGCCAAACTCTTGTAGCATTCCTTTAACCCGGCGTACTTGCCCACGAGCGCCACCGCGATCTCGTGCTTGGGATGCTTGATTTTCTGCACCATCGCATCCCATTCGCGCAGGTTC
>DASTFK010000038.1:0-6343 GCA_035719945.1 Nitrospira sp. | reverse complement strand
GATTTACGTCGATGGGGGATACAATATCTTGGGATCGCTCGCTTCGGTGGAGTAGACACGACCACGGCTCTTCGGCGCCGCTCCGAAAATCACTTAACGGATCGAGGCTCTGTCATAGCTATTCGATCGATCGCCTCAACGCCTTCAAGCGACCCGCCTTCTTTTTCGATTCCAGTCTCCGTTTGTGCGAACCTCTCGTAGGAACCGTTGGCCTGCGCGGTTTTCGAGGGGCCGCCACGCTCTGAATGAGCGTGCGCAGCCGTTGAATGGCGTCATCACGATTCTGATCCTGGCTCCGGGATTGCTGTGCCTTGATCGTCAGAATTCCGTCTTCAGAGATGCGGTGGTCGCGTAGCTTCAGCAGCCTTTCTTTGTACAGCGACGGCAAGGACGAGGCGCCGATATCGAACCGCAAATGAATGGCCGATGAGACCTTGTTGACATGTTGGCCGCCGGCGCCTTGGGCTCGGACGGCGTGGATTTCAATTTCTGTATCAGGAATCGTGATATGCGATGAGATCTGCAGCATGAGGCGCACTACCGTGTCAAAGAGGCATTGTTTCACAGGCGCATCGAACCGGACAAGCGTGCCGTGCTGTCAACACAGCTTCCCATGGAAGCCATGAATGAGTGGAATTGGGCGAGGAGTTAGCGCAGTTCCGGCAGACGCTCGATGATGCGGAGCCGAACTTCGTCGCCAACCTGCATCTGCACCATTTTAGTCGCGAGACTGGCGCGCACACGCTGGGCATCCTCCAGCTTGAACTGCACCTGGCCTCCGCAACGCTCGACAAGGTGAAAGAGCAGCATCGTGGTGAGCCGGTGGAGTTCCTCGTCGGTGGTGTGCTGGCTCATGTTGAGGATCTGAGACATGCGAGCAGGCCTTTCTTGGTGAGACTGTGACACACACTTTATGGCTGAAGACGAGTCCCGCCCACAATGCCTCGAAAGAAGGGGGCCGCATCGTCGCGACAAGTCCTTGTGATACAGCGGGTTAGGAGGGGTTGCCTGCCAGCAAGCGGATTTCATTGAGGACGGTCTCGATCTCGGCTTCCGAGTTCAGGAGACCCGGCGCCACTCGTGCGTACTGCGTGGCATATGGTGTCACGCTGGCCACGATGCCCTTACGACGCAACTCGGTAACGACTTGGTCCGGTGACATGCCCGCGACCTCAAAACAGACGATGCCGGCAGACAGATCGTGAGACAAAGGGGTATGGAGCGTAATCCGCCGCATGGCCGCCAGTCCTTGCTTGAGCTGATCGTTCAACTCCTGGATCCTCCTTGTCACGCGGGATTTCCCCAAGGCCTGGTGAAAGTGGAAGGCTTGATCCAGCGCCCACCGGTGTTCAAAGGAATGGAAACCTCCCGGAGTCATGGAGATGACGGGAGAGAGCGGCCTCGGCGGGATGACCCTCATCCACATGTCGTACGCATCTGAATCGAAGGTCGGAATGATGGCCTTGGCGAGCGGCCAGGCTCGAGGATGTCCCCACACCAACCCCGTTCCCCTCGGACCGAACATCCATTTGTGGGTCCCGGCGATCAGAAAATCGCAGCCCACCTCGCTCGGACGGAAATCCTCCACCCCCAGGGCGTGAACTCCATCGACGCACAAGATGACCCGGTCCTTTTCGGCTCTCGACGCATTGAGTCTCTGAATGGCCCGAGCCATTTCGGCAATGGGGAGCTTCAGCCCCGTGCTGGAATGCACCCAGGTGACCGCCACGATCTTTGTCCGAGGTCGCACCGCTTTGACGAGCGTCTCCACCAGACTCTCTTGGGTGACCTTGCGCAGATCTTCGTACAGCGCGATACGACGCAGCGTGGCGCCCGTGCGTTCGGCCCTGAGCCGCAGTGAGGTTTCCGTCGAATAGTGGTCGTGGGTTGTCGTCACAATTTCGTGGTCTCGGTTGAGGGTCAGGCCCCCGTAGAGCAGCCCCAATCCCATGGTCGTGCTGTCTGTCAAGGCAATCTCCGTGGGATCGACTGCAAGGTAGGCGGCCGCAGCCTGAAGCACGGCGGCCTCCTGTTTTTTCTCATGGGCAACCCAATAGCCGATCGGATCGGCGTCCAATCCAGCTCGGTGTCGTTCGATGGCCTCACGTACCGGCGTCGGGTGGGAGGCGAGAAAAAATCCTGCGAGGTGGATCAGACCGCGTGAAAGGGCGAATTGATCGCGCACCGTCTGCCAGTCTGGAGGATTTCCCGGCTCGAGGGCAGAGGCTCTGGAGAGCGGAAAGCCCTCAGATGACAGTAGCGCGGCGCTTAATGCGAGGCCGGAGCGGACGAGAAATCCTCGGCGATCGATCACATGCATGCATGCAACTCCATGGCGTGATTCGTACTCTACCGCCGGAAACGATGCGCAGCAAGATGACGGACTAGGTCGAGTAGTGTTCCACAGGAGGACAGGTGCAGATCAAATTGCGATCCCCGTACGCTTCGTCGATCCGGGCGACATGGGGCCAGAACTTGTGTTCCTTCACCCAGGGCGCAGGGTAAACGGCCTGCTCCCGGCTGTACGGACGATCCCATTCGGAAGCAGCGACCATCTGGGCCGTATGGGGAGCGTTCTTCAGCACATTGTTGGCGCGGGGCTGACGTCCGTCGATGATCTCCTGGATTTCCGCGCGGATGAGGATCATTGCGTTGCAAAACCGGTCCAACTCGGCTTTCGATTCGCTTTCTGTCGGCTCAATCATCAACGTGCCGGCCACGGGGAACGACACCGTAGGCGCATGGAAGCCGTAGTCCATCAGGCGCTTGGCGACATCCATCGCCTCCACACCCGCCGTCTCTTTGAATTGACGCAGATCGAGAATGAATTCGTGCGCCACATATCCTGCCTTCCCCGTGTAGAGAATCGGATAGTCTTTCTCCAACCGCTTCGCCATGTAATTGGCATTCAAGATCGCAACCTGCGTCGCCTTGATGAGGCCGTCACGCCCCATCAGCGCGATATACACCCACGGAATCGTCAGGATGCTCGGGCTTCCAAAAGGCGCCGCCGATACCGGGCCAATGGACTCCGCCCCGCCGGTTCCGGCGACAGGATGACCAGGGAGAAAGGAAGCCAGGTGACGGGCGACGGCGATCGGTCCCATGCCAGGACCACCGCCCCCATGCGGAATGCAGAAGGTCTTGTGCAGGTTGAGATGGCAGACGTCCGCGCCGATGTCGCCGGGCCGACACAGGCCGACCTGTGCATTCATGTTGGCCCCGTCCATATACACCTGTCCGCCATGGGTGTGAACGATCTGGCAAATGCGCTTGACGTCGGCTTCAAACACGCCGTGTGTGGACGGATAGGTCAACATGAGGGCCGCTAACCGCATCCGATGCTCGGCGGCCTTGGCTTCTAGATCCTGCAAATCCACGTTGCCCTGCTTGTCGCAAGCCACCGGCACAACGGTCATGCCGACCATCGCCGCGCTGGCGGGGTTGGTCCCATGAGCCGAAACGGGAATGAGGCACACGTCGCGGTGAAACTCGCCCTGGCTCCGGTGGTACGCCCTGATGACCATCAAACCGGCATACTCGCCCTGCGATCCCGCGTTGGGCTCCAACGACACAGCGGAAAAACCCGTGATCTCGGCCAACCGTGTTTCCAACTGGCGAAACAGCTCCTGATATCCCTTACTCTGCTCAGCCGGCGCGAACGGGTGCAGGCGGGCAAACTCGGGCCAGGTCACCGGCAACATTTCCGCGGTCGCATTGAGCTTCATCGTGCAGGACCCGAGGGGAATCATGGAGTGGGTCAGCGAGAGATCGCGCGCTTGAAGCCGATGGAGATACCGGAGGATTTCATGCTCGGCATGGTAGCGGTTGAACACCTCGTGCGTGAGGTAGGGACTCGTCCGCGCCAGGTTCGCTGGGAAAGCCGTATCGACGGTTTGCGCCAACTCCTGCATGGTGAAGGGTAGGCGCGAATGACCGACGAAGACTTCCATCAGCCGCTGCACGTCCTCCGGCTCGGTCGTTTCATCCAGCGAAATGCCCAGCGAATCGTCGTCATACCGTCGAAGATTCAAGCCCTGCTCATCCGCCCGCACAAGGATTTGTTCGCATTGCGTCTGGGTCACTCGCACCCGGATGGTATCGAAAAATTCCTGGCTGCCGATGTCGAAGCCCAGTTGCCGCAGACCTTTGGTCAGCAGCACCGCAAGGCCGTGAACGCGTTCGGCGATCCGCCGCAAGCCCTCAGGGCCGTGATAGACCGCGTACATCCCCGCGATGATCGCGAGGAGCACTTGAGCAGTGCAGATGTTGCTCGTCGCCTTTTCGCGTCTGATGTGCTGTTCCCGCGTCTGCAACGACAACCGATAAGCAATTTGTCCGCTTCGATCTTTTGACACTCCGACGATGCGCCCAGGCATCTGGCGTTTATATTCTTCTTTGGCCGACAAAAAGGCGGCATGCGGGCCGCCGAAGCCCATGGGCACGCCGAATCGCTGGCTGGAGCCGACGGCGATGTCCGCGCCGAACTCACCGGGCGGCCGCAGAAGGGTCAGCGCCAGTAGATCCGTCGCCACGACGACCAGCATCCCGGCTTTGTGTGCCTGTTCGACCAGGGCCTGATAGTCGCCCACATAGCCGTCGGTGGTCGGATATTGCAGCAGAAGTCCGCTGAGTCGGGGATTGTCAAAATTGATCGACCTCGTGTTTCCGACATGCAGCGTGATGTCCAGCGGCTCCGCCCGCGTCTGTAGGACGGCGATCGTCTGAGGGTGACAGTCCTGCGAGACGAAAAATTCTTTCCGATCCTGGCCGCCTCCACGTGAGATGGCAAGGCACATGGCCATGGCCTCGGCTGCGGCGGTGGCTTCGTCGAGCAGCGACGCATTGGCAAGCGGCAGTCCCGTCAGGTCGGCGACCATGGTCTGGAAATTGACCAAGGCCTCCAGCCGTCCTTGCGCGATCTCGGCCTGGTAAGGAGTATATTGGGTGTACCAGCCAGGGTTTTCGAGGATGTTCCGTTGAATGACGCCGGGCGTCATGCAGTCGTAATAGCCCATTCCGAGGTACGAGCGGTAGATCCGATTTTCCGAGGCAAGCTCGCGCAGTTCCCGAAGCACCGCCTGTTCGCCGCGCTGCAGCGGGAGATCCAACGGACGGCCGAGTTGGATGTCGCGAGGCACTGTCGCATCGGTCAGCGCCTGCAACGACTTCAGGCCGAGCAGCGCGAGCATCTCCCTGACGTCAGCATCGGTCGGTCCAAGATGACGCTGCACAAACGTATCGGTCGGATTCAAAAATTCAGGAGTCGCCATGAGAGGTGTTAGGCTCTGATTCGGTATCGATGCACGGATCATTGGAAGATATCATGCCGGACCCCACTTCTCCAAGCGGAGATGTCGGTCGCCCAGCGTGCCCATTCCCATTGCGGGTGGATGCTCCAGGTATCCCTCAGACGCCCCCCGGCCCGGCCGCTCCGTTTGTCCACTGGAAATGGCCGGCAGCAGGTTTGCTATAATCGATAATTCTCTATTGGCCGTCATGCGCATCCTCGTCATCGAAGATGAAACCAAAGTCGGTTGCTTCATCAAGCGCGCGCTTGAAGAGGAAAGTTACGCCGTCGACTTGTGCGAAGACGGGGCCAAGGGGCTGGAGATGGCGCTGACGACCAATTATGACTCGATCATTGTGGACCTCATGCTCCCGTCGCTGTCGGGGCTCGACATCGTCAAGGGCATTCGCCGCGAACGCATCCAGACGCCGATCCTCATATTGACCGCGCAATCCCAGGTGGATCAGCGCGTCAAAGGCCTGGACGCCGGTGCCGATGACTATCTCACCAAGCCGTTTGCCATCGACGAGCTCTTGGCCCGCGTGCGGGCGCTGCTGCGTCGCGGAGCCACCGACAGCCCCGGCATCTTACAAATCGACGACCTCGTGCTGAATCCGGCCACGCGCGAGGTGACGCGTGGGGGACAGCGCATTGAGTTGACCTTGAAGGAATACGCGCTGCTGGAATATCTCATGCGCCATACAGGTCGCGTCCTTACCCGCCCGATGATCTCCGAGCACGTGTGGAATCAGGATTTTGACACCTTCACGAACGTCATCGACGTCTACGTCAACTACCTCCGCAACAAGGTCGACCGCGGGCGCACCAAGAAGCTGATCCACACCATCCGTGGCAGTGGGTACATGCTGAAGGCCGACTAGGCGATGGCCTGCACAGGAGACGACTGATGCCGCTGCGCCTCCGACTGAGTCTCTGGTACGGCAGCGCCCTCGCCTTGATTCTGGTGGCCTTCTCGACCGTCCTGTACTTTGTCACGGCCCGTAGCCTTCGAGACGCGCTCGATCAATCCCTCGCAGAAACCGCCGCCGCTGC
>DASTFK010000037.1:0-3194 GCA_035719945.1 Nitrospira sp. | reverse complement strand
GCCTCCGGTGACGACCACTCCTGCCCCTAACATGCCTTCATAGCCCGCGCGCGTGATCTCGCGCCGGACGAGTTCGAACATTTCTTCCACGCGCGGCTCGAGAATCTCGGCAATGTCGCGTCGAGAAAACGTTCGTGCCGGACGATCGCCGACGGAGGGCACTTCGACGGTCTCGTGGCCCTGCACCAGGTCTGTCCTCGTGACGCCGTGCTGGACTTTGATTTTTTCAGCTTCCGTTTGTGAGGTGAGCAGCCCGATGGCGAGATCTTTGGTCAAGTTCTGTCCGCCGATCGGCAGCACCGCCGAATGACGGATGCTTCCGTCCAGATAGATGGCCAAGTCCGTCGTGCCTCCTCCTAGATCCACCATGGCGACACCCAGATCGCGCTCTTCCTGGCTGAGGACCGCCTCGCTGGAAGCCAAGGGCTGCAAGATAATGTCAACCACATCGAGGCCGGCACGGTTCACACTCTTAATGATGTTCTGTGCCGATGTGACGGCGCCGGTAATCACGTGAACGTTCACTTCCAGGCGATTCCCCGACAGTCCCAATGGCTCCCTGACTCCCTCTTGTCCGTCAACCATGAACTCGCGCGGACGGACGTGGAGGATACGGCGTTCATGAGGGATGACGGCCAGTGTTCGAGCGCTTTCAATAGCTCGATGAATGTCGTCTCGGGTGACCTCGGATTTTTTGAGCGCTACGACTCCTTTGCAGTTTTCGGCCGAGATGTGACTGCCAGCGATCCCGGTGTAGACGGAATTAATTTGCACGGCTGCCATCAATTCGGCTTCCTCGACCGCCTTCTTGATCGATTCGACGGTGCTCTCGATGTCGACCACCACCCCTTTGCGAAGGCCCCGAGAGGGGCTCGAACCGACACCGATAATGTTGAGCGTACCCTCTTCGGTGACTTCCGATACGATGGCGCAGATCTTGGTGGTGCCGATGTCCAACCCGACGAGAATTTGTTCTCGTTTCGCCACAGCCTTACCCCCCCTCGCGAACAATCACGCGGTTGTCGTAGCGCAGATCTACGTCGTGCCCGTCGTGCTTTCGCCCGTCAAACGCCGGCACTTTGAACGCTGCTCTCACTTTCATAAACCGATCCCACTGTTCCCTGAGCCCATCGCTTCCGAAATGGAATCGTACGCCCCTCGCCGAGGCCACGAGATTGACGGAATGGCTGATATCGATCTCGATGCGGCCATCCAGGGTTTCGGCCATCCATTTGGCTAACTCGATGGAGGACTGGACCCGCTGCTTCACGCGGAGATCGCTTTGCGCCAAGAGTGTGCCGTCCACGCCGAGTAACAGCGGTAATGTCGTCTGATCCTGCATGCCAAGGCGTGCGAGCACGACGCCTTCATCATCAGTCAATAGATGTTCGGACCCACCTCGTACAATGGCCGCGGGTTTGCGCTCGACGATCGTTACTCGCAGCGCGTGCAGTGGAAGCCGTTCGACCGTGGCTTCTTTGATCCACGGATGGCTCCGCACGCGTTCGGCGAGATACGCGAGGCCCACTTGATGCTGGGCGAGCCCTTTCTTGAGCGCCAATCTCTCAAGGACTTCCTGTTTGGTCACCTGGTGGATCCCTTCGACGGATACCTCCCTGATCTCAAGGCCCCGTTGCAGAACCGGGCCTACTTGACGAACCAGCAGAAGTCCCGCCCAGCACACGACCGCCGCCGCGACCAGCCACCCGGAAACCTGCAAGACTTTTCGCCATCGAGCCGTGAGCGCTGAACGACGGGCTTGCATCCTACGGTCTCGGTTCTGGACCGCGCGGGCTCCTTTCCACTGGTTGCTGCGATAGATGATCTCCTTCGCGGGTCGCCTGCGAAACACGTTTTTCATGCCGCGTGCCCCTTCTGGCTCATTCTCGCGATCGCGGATTCCAGGATCCGTTCGGTCAGCTCCTCGTACTCAATGCCTGCCTGGGCAGCTGCCATCGGCAAGAGGCTCGTCTCCGTCATTCCGGGGACCGTGTTGATCTCGAGTACATAGGGACGCCCGCGGGGAGTAATGCGAAAATCCACCCTGGCTGCGCCGGCACACCCCAAGACGTCGTACGTTCGGAGAGCGAGATTTCGAATCTGCTTCGTGATCGCAGACGGGAGAGGCGCCGGACATAAGTACCGGGTCTTCCCTTTCTCGTATTTCGCCGAGAAATCATAGAAGCCGTCCGGAGCCACGATTTCGACGGCGGGCAGAGCCAGCGGCACCTCGTCCTTGCGGCCCAGCAGCGAGACAGTGACCTCATGACCGGGAATGTACGCTTCCACCATCGCGTCTCGATCATAACGGTGCGCCAACGCCAAGGCCTCATCCCATTGCGCCGGTTTTTTTACGATCGTGACGCCGATGGTCGATCCTTCCGATGCCGGCTTCACGACGACGGGCCACCGCAGTTTCGCGGACCGCAATGCCTGCGCACGCGAGAGCCGCTCACCACGCTTGATGACAAGACCCGCCGGCACGGGAATCCCGTGAGCGGCAAGAACAGTCTTGGTAGTGACCTTGTGCATCCCAACCGCGCTCGCGTGGACGCCCGATCCGGTGTACGGGATCCCCAGGGTCTCCAAGAAGCCCTGAATGGAGCCGTCTTCTCCTCCGGGACCGTGCAGTGCGAGAAAAGCCACAGCGATTTTCTGATCCTGCAACTCCCGGCTCAAGGTCGGGCCGACATCGATGGTGACCGCGTCATATCCGCGCCGGCAAAGTGCCCGATGTACAGCTGCACCGGTGCGCAGTGACACTTCGCGTTCGGACGATTGACCGCCCATCAGTACGCCGATCCGGTCCTGAGTCAGCAACGGTTTCCCTGCCATTCCCCTATGCCTCACCGACAATTTTGAGTTCGAGATCCAGCCGCACTCCGGTCTTCTGTTTGATCATGCGTCTGACTTTGTGGATCAGACCGATCACGTCGGCAGCACTCGCATGTCCGCGATTGACGATGAAATTTCCATGCTTGGTTGAAACTTCTGCACCGCCGATCCGCTGGCCCTTCAATCCCGCGGCCTCGAGCAACCTGCCGGCGGAGTCTCGAGGAGGATTCTTAAACACGCAACCGGCGCTGGGCATCGCCAGCGGCTGCGTGTCCTTTCTATAATGGAGGTAGTCTTTCACGATTCTGGCAATCTCAGACCGTAGGCCCGGTCGCAATTGAAGCCAGACCCCTACGACG
>DASTFK010000036.1:0-2921 GCA_035719945.1 Nitrospira sp. | reverse complement strand
GGTCGTAGTGATCCCGTGGAAGAGGATGCCCGATTCATTGCATGGCTGAAGGCATGGGACGTCGATCTCACACTGGTCTCTCGGTCCATCTTCGTTGGAACGCGTGAGTTCGGCTCAGTACGCATGCAGGCAGGGTTACGCTCAGGATTGCTTCACATCTCAGTTCTACAGGCCTCCTTCCTTGGCATGCGAATCGATGGACGGGCTGAAGTTGACATCCGCCCTGCAATACCGAAGCTCTTGGTCCGGCTCTCGGGGCGAGGAATAGATCCCGGGCTTGTCTTCAATTCATTATCCGACAACCTGATTGGCTTGTCCGAGGTCCTGCTCAGCGCAGAGGCGCAAGGAACTACCAAGCAGGCGCTTCTCAATTCGTTGGCCATTTCACTGCAGACGAAGCGGGCCACGTTATTGCTCGATGATCCTCTCTCCAAACAACCCGTGGAAGTACGGCTGAACGAAGGACGCGCGTCGCTGACGGCTTTGGGCGGAGAGATGAGTCTGACAGGACATTACGGGAGACGACCATTTCGACTCCGGCTCACGACCGGCGCGCTTTCCAACCTATCCACCGATCAAGCGTGGCCGATCCGGGTGGAACTGCGGAGTGCACAGGCCAGTCTACTGGTTGATGGTACCATCCGTCTGCCGCTGGACCGTGAGAGCGTCAAATTGGCGATTCGCGCCGAAGGCACAACGCTCGATAAGTTCGCGTCCTCCCTCCCCGGCATCGGTCCATTTCGGCTTACGGGCTCCGTGACAAGCGATGGTAGAGAGTCATGGGCCACCAAGATGGAATGGCAGGTCGGTGCGAGCGACGGAACTGGGCGGTGCGATATCGCGATGCAGGGAGATCGTGTGGCCGTAACCGCACAATTGAAGTCACGCCGCTTGCGTCGAGAAGATTTTCGCGCACAGGTTGTGGGCGGCGAGGAGTCTGGAGGGGTCCTCTCCGAAAGGGGAAGTGTTGAGACACCGGTAGTTCCGCCGTATCTTGCGGCGCATCTCACATGGTCCATTGATCACTTTGTTGCCGGCCGTCTCCGTGTAAACACACTCGTGCTTGAGGCCTCGGCCGACAGCGGCCGACTGGAAGTCTCGGGTTCCGCCAGGCACAAACATGGCACCATGACGACAATGTTGGTCCTAGACAGTAGCGGCATGACACCCACACTCCAGGCCCGGGCGCACGTCGGGAATTTGAACGTCGGCGCGCTCCTCCGGGACCTTGATGCGACCGAGCGTGTCACCGGCACGACAAATCTCGCGATTGAGCTCTCAAGCGGGGGAAGAACGATCGAAGAACTGGTCAACCAGGTGGCTTTTCAGGTCACAGCCGAGCCGCGGGCACTCCGTATTTCCAGCTCAGGTGGTGAGACGCTTCCCATCGCGCTCTCGACGGTCACTATGTCGGGTCCGTTGCAGGCTCCAATAATCCTCACTCTTCAGGGTCGGGTACGGAGCCTTCCACTTTCGATGACGGTGACGGGAACGTCGTTGACGCACGTGCTCGGAATTCCGCCACACCTGCCCTGGTCCCTTGTTCTCAGAGGCCCGGATATCGCGCTCGAGGCACGAGGCCAAACAGGGTTTCACGTGGGAAAGGGTACTGCGGATTTTCACGTTCATCTCAACGGGATGTCGCTGTCGAACTTGGCCGCCTTGTTCATTCAAGATCTGCCCCGCCTTGCAGCCTACGAGTTTGAGGGCGATGTGGCGGTACGAAATCAGAAAGCTTCGATGTCTGCCATTCACGCGAGACTGGGAAGGAGTGACATCAGGGGCCGGATGCAGATCGCATGGAATGGGCCTCGGCCGCAGCTCAGCGGGGGCTTTTCATCAGAGTTTTTCGAACCTCAGATCCTGGAACAGCTCTCGCCTCCGATTGAGGAACCATCGAAGCGCGAAACGGTGCCGGATCAAGCAAACGGGAAGCAGGAAGACAAGGAAGCGGCCACCGCAATCGAATCGATAGGCGAAGGAGTAGTCGACTTTGTAAGTCCCATCCAGGTGGCAGGGACTGCGGACCCTGATTCCAAAACCAGAGTCATCCCGGATTGGGTATTGTCCGTACAGTCCTTCTCTTCAGCGGATCTCGATGTTCACTGGACGGTGAAACGGCTTTCGCTGCCGCCTGTGCAGATGGAGGACGTGATTGCGGTCCTGACACTCAAGGACGGAATTCTTACCGCTGGTCCGCTAGAGTTTGGTCATCGTGGATCGGTGACGACCGGGAAAGTGACAGTGGACGCGACCTCGACGGTTCCTCGTGCCGCGGTCGAGATTGCCACCAGAAATCTTGATTACGGCGGCCTGTTGAAAGCATTCAAGGTCAGCAATATGGTCGAGGGGAATGCGGATGTCACCCTGACGGCGGACGGATACGGACGATCACTGAGAGACCTGGCAGGCACTGCCAACGGCCATCTCGATATCGTAGCCGGCCCTGCCAAGGTGGCGACTGGATTCCTGGAGTTGTGGGTCTCGAATCTTATGACCGCCATGCTGGCGCAAGCGTGGCATCGGGAGCGGTTCACCAAATATCATTGTGCGGCAGCCCATATCGATATTCACAAGGGAGAGATGAAGACCGACTCGCTGTTGATCGATGCAAGCGATCACTCGATTGCAGCGGCCGGCACTCTCGACCTTCGGACGGAAGATCTGGACGTGGTCATGACTCCGAGGCCGAAAGATTTGGCTGTCCTCAGTCTGGCAACGTCGATCCGCCTGACGGGTCCATTGGCTGCTCCGACAATTTCGACGAACGTTGAATCGATTGCCGCCAGCAAGGCGTGGCAGGTGCTCGATATCGCAGATCCGATCGGACTGGTGTTACGCGTTCCGCGCGTCATCCTGGATGGATCTGCAGCCGAGAATCCGTGTCTCATTGCTTTTGGACGAGGAGGAAAGGAAACGCT
>DASTFK010000035.1:0-3257 GCA_035719945.1 Nitrospira sp. | reverse complement strand
AAGGACGGCGGGGTCCATTTGAACCGGCTCAGAAGGCCGATACGGATCCCGCTCGCCCGCGGCTTGAGGCAACCGACAATGCGGTCCGCTTTCCGATGGAAGGTTCCTAGTCCAATAGGCCTGATCTTCGAGAAAATCGTCGGACGCTTCGTATTCTAACTCGCAGTCAACCAGGTCCTGAAGCGAGCCGAAGAAGGCAGGAGGGATGGGTGCGCCAGAAACAATTGCAGAGTAAACAGATGCAATCCGATGGCCAACCAGCGCAACACCGGTTCCGTCGATGACGATGTGGTGGCAGCACCCGAACAAATAGAATTCATCCGGCCGCGTCCGAAATAGTGCAAATTTGAACAGCGGGCCAGTCAACGGCATTGGCGTGCGCTGGATCGATGATGCTAGCTGATGGGCTTCCTGCACCGGATCACGCGAGCAGCTCAGGTCATAGAAGGCCAGCTCGACATCCGGGTAATCGATCGCCCTTTGGAAAACCTGGCCATCCACCCCGAAGAACGCGGCCCTGCCTGGTTCGGCCTCTTGCACCACTCGGCGGATCGCCCACTCAAGGGCATCACGTTCTACCGTGCCCTCGATTCTCACGAAGAGGCCAAGCTGCCACTCCGTGCCGGAGTGACCCGTTTCCTGCGCAAGCCATATGTCTAGCTGTCCGCGCGTCAGCGGAAGTGCCCGGTCGTCAAGCTCCATCCGACTCCCCCAATCCAGCCCGGTTTATTTATCAACTCCCCCCGCCAGCCTCTCGCGCAGACTCCTCGGCCGTATATCGGTCCAGTTCTGTTCGATGTAGTCCAGACACGCAGCGCGGTCCGCTTCGCCGTAAACCACCCGCCAACCGGCCGGAACATCGGCGAAGGTCGGCCACAGGCTATGTTGCTCCTCGTCGTTGACCAAGACAAGAAAGCTGCCATTTTCGTCGTCGAATGGATTGATGCTCAACATTTCTCCAGACTGGTCGACATGAGTGGAAACGTTCCAAACCCTACTGGAGGCCAACAGGGTCGGGCCGGGGTTTCGGCAAAGTACCTGAGTGACTATGACACAGCTCAGTAACCGGTGCACGGCGCAGGAATCTGGCGATGGTGACTTCCCGCTGTGACCAGCAGTGATGGATTTGGCGTTGTGGCGTTTCGCTACCGGGCAGGCACGGGGCTCTCGCGGACGATGAAGTTCGGTGCTCGGGTGTGTCGCGAGCGAACACCGCCTCGCTGTCGGGACATGGATCAGCAAAGCTGGGCGAGCAGGAATTGCACCTGCAGATAGCCCATCGCCGCACCGAAACAACGGTGCGGTCCGGCGCCGAATGGCATGAAGGCCGGGTTCGGCCGTGCCGCCACGATGTCCTTGTCGTAGACCGCATCGGTTTGTCAGGTGGGGTTTTGCTCAGCGGATTCGGAGAGGAGACCGACACAGGTAGCGGTCAGCAGTTGGGTAAGCGCGGATGCGAAATCGAGGTTCCAGTCGGGTGGGACCTCCGGTTCCTCGGCGAAGGCGTCAATCAGCCTCTGCGGCGGGTGGGCGATCTGCCACAAGGTGGCCGCCAATGAGTAGGCGGCAAGAAGAACGTTTAGTGCGCCCGAGCGCCCCAGCGCCGGCAACGCCTGCTCGATCGCATCCGCGAGCAACATTTCGCCAGCGGCGCTGGTCCGCCTGATCTCGACAACCCTGTCGAGATCCACCTCGTGCTCGAGGTGCAGGTGGTTGGCGAGCGCGCGGCTCCTACGATCGCCGCCGCACGTTGGCGCTTCTTCTCTTCCGTGCGGGCGCGCCGGAAGGTAAGCGGCACCACCGCCCGAGGCTAACGCACATGACGTGATTTGCGGGTGGGTGCGGAATATCCGTACCGTGCCTTTACGCACGCGGTATGCATTGCGGTCCCATATCACGTCGGGAACGAGCCGATACGGAGGCCACCGGCATGGTTTACTCGTCAAGATCGGGTTGCGCTCCCCGAGGCTGCCCCACGTTTGCGGTGACCGCAGCACAGCCAGCCGGCGAAACCCACCGCATTCGAGGGGCCGCCGTCTGGCGTGTCGCGGCCGACGTGTAGTTGCATGGTCAAGCGGCTGGCATGGCGCCGGGTGTGGACAGATGGAGGGGATTTACAATTTTCAGGGTTCTGAGGCGGCTGTGGATTCCGCTACTCGTGCTGGTAGTGATTGCTGCCGGGGGATTCGTTGTGTCGCGTTTGCACGGCATCTTCGGCTCGGACAACCGCCCCTCGTATGCCGACACCAAGGTCAACGACAGCAAACCCTTCAATCCCAAACACCTGACGTACGAAGTCTTCGGATCACCAGGGACCGTGGCGACCATCAGCTATTTCGACGTCAATGCTGAACCGCAGCACATTGAGGGAGCAAGTCTGCCCTGGTCGCTGGGTTTCGCGATCACTGAGACGTCGGCCGTGGGCAGTGTCGTGGCGCAAGGCGATAGTGACAACATTGGCTGCCGCATCATCGTGGACGGTGAGGTTAAAACCGAGAGGACTTCCAACCAGGTGAGCGCCTTCACTTCCTGCCTGCTGAAGTCCGCATGAGCAACAAACACGTCGACGAAGAGCAGCTCGCGCGACCACGGGTAGCGCGGACGATCCATCGGTTTTCGGCGCTCATCATCTTGGCGTGGTTGGCGATCGCCGTCATTGTCACTATCAGTGTTCCCCCGCTGGAGCAGGTCGAGCGAGAGCATGCGATATCGCTGACTCCCCAAGATGCGCCATCGGTCCAAGCGATGACGCGCATGGGCGAGGTTTTCAAGGAATCCAATGCCGAGAGTGTGGCGGTGCTGGTCCTAGAGGGTGACCAACCCCTGGGCGACGATGCTCACCGGTACTACGATTCCATAATTCGTCAGTTGAAAGACGACTTGACGCATGTGCAGCACATCCAAGATTTCTGGGGCGATCCCCTTACGGCGGGCGCCGCGCAAAGCGCCGACGGCAAGGCCGCGTACGTCCTATTGTATCTCGTCGGTCAGTTGGGCCAGGCTTTGGGGAACGAATCTGTTAAAGCCGTCCAGGACGTCGTGGAGCGTACGCCGCCGCCAACGGGGGTCAAGGTGTATGTCACCGGCCCGGCGGCAATCGTCGCGGATTATGGCGAGAGCGGCAACAGAACGGTCATTCTAATCACGGCGGTAAGCATGACCGTGATTTTCGTCATGTTGCTCCTCGTCTTCCGATCGGTTATCAGCGCAGTCGTTTTGTTGGTAATGGTCGGCATGCAATTGCAGGTGGCCAAAGG
>DASTFK010000034.1:0-3459 GCA_035719945.1 Nitrospira sp. | reverse complement strand
CGTATCGACTGGGTGGACCTTACGATCTTAGCCAGGGCTTTCGTTACAACCAGAATAAGGTCTTGCTCGACCCCTATTCACGCGGCGTGGTCTATGGCCGGAACTGGCGCCGCGATCTCGCCTGCGATGGTTCAGACAATTGTCAGAGCGTCATGAAAAGCCTCGTGGTGGACGCGGACATTTACGACTGGGAGGGCGTGGAAGGACCCGACCTTCACCTTTCCGATTGCGTGATTTATGAACTGCACGTCCGCGGCTTTACGCAACATCCTTCTTCCGGAGTCGCCCACCCCGGAACCTTCAGTGGTTTGATCGAGAAGATTCCCTACCTACAGGAGCTTGGGGTTAATTGCGTTGAACTCATGCCCGTTCACCAGTTTGACTCGACAGAAAGTGCCGCCACTCACCCCGAAACGGGCGAACGGCTTACCAACTACTGGGGCTACAACTCGATCTGCTTTTTCGCTCCACATCGCGGCTATTACACGGCCGATTGGGAGAAGATGGAATACCTGACAGGTTTTCGGGACCTCGTGAAGGCGCTTCACAAGGCGAACATCGAGATCATTCTCGATGTGGTTTTCAACCATACCAGCGAAAGTGACGAAGCCGGACCGACCATTTGCATGAGGGGAATCGACAATTCGGTCTATTACATGCTCGATCCAGACGACCGCTCACGCTACCTAAACTACACGGGGACCGGCAACACGGTGAACTGCAATCATCCCGCAGTGCGCCGGATGATCCTCGAGTGCCTGCGCTACTGGGTCGGCGTAATGCACGTCGACGGTTTTCGTTTCGATCTTGCCTCCATTCTCTCCCGCGACGAACTAGGCCGCCCGATGCAAAATCCTCCGCTTCTTTGGGAAATCGAATCCGATCCCGTTCTTCACAACGCCAAAATCTTTGCCGAAGCCTGGGACGCGGCCGGGCTGTATCAAGTCGGAGGCTTCCCGGGCGAACGATGGGCCGAATGGAACGGGCGCTATCGCGACGACGTCCGAAGATTCATCCGCGGCGACGAAGGACTCGCCGGGACAAGTCGCCTCGCGAGTGGCCGGAAGTGCCGACCTCTACCAGCATCTCGCCCGTGCGCCTTATCAGAGCATCAACTTCGTGACCTGCCATGACGGCTTCACCCTCAACGACCTCGTTTCTTACAACCAGAAGCACAACTTTGCGAACGGCGAAGGTGGCCGGGATGGATCGAATGACAATCTTAGCTCTAACTATGGCGTAGAGGGTCCCACGCAGGATCAACAGATCGATTCCCTCAGGTTGCGTCAGATCAAGAATTTTGCTGCCATCCTGCTGCTTTCGCAGGGAACACCGATGCTGCTGGCAGGCGATGAGTTTCGCCGGACTCAACGAGGAAACAACAACGCCTATTGCCAGGATAATGAGACGAGTTGGCTTGATTGGACGCTACTGGAAAAGCACCGCGAGTTGTTTCGCTTTTTCAAGCTAATGATCAAGTTTCGCCTGAGGCATCCCGCTCTAAGACGAAGACAATACTACTGGGGGGAGAAAGATCGCCACGGCTGTCCCGAAATCGCCTGGCACGGCGTCCAACTCGAGCACCCCGATTGGGGCCATCAATCGCACTCTTTCGCGTACACCTTGTCCGGCTTCGAAGTCGACGCGCACATCCACGTGATAATCAGCGCTTATACTGAAGCTCTCCGCTTCGAACTGCCAGAGCCGCAACGCGGAGAGCGCTGGTTTCGAGCGATCGATACGTCGTTGCCTTCTCCGGAGGATATTGCCGATGACGGAGAGGAAACCGCAATCCACGAAGCGACCTATCAACTCGAGCCTCGATCTGTTGCCGTCCTAGTTCAGCCGCCCTCTACCGCAGTATAAGAGATTCTTGGAGGCCGACTGGAGGGCACGTTGTTGCTGAGCACACCTTAGGTCCCGATCGGTCTCGGGGAGCATACCCGTCCCGGGTGTACTTGTCCGGCTTCCACGCCGGACAAACCTCTAGAGATGGAAAGGTGATATCGCCGCTGTGTCCATAGGCATTAGAGCTTGCCTGCGCTCGCACTGATTGAACCTACGCTCGTGCTGGCGACCCCCCGGGACGGACATGCTCCGACCAGCTAGATCGAAGCCTTCAATCGATCGTCCCCTTAGAAGAAGGCGGGTGGGCGCGAGCCAGGGCCGCTGGTCGGACGATATCCTCGAAAGCTTTCAACAACAAAGGTCTTGGGATATTTCTCCAGAGGCGAGGACAAGTCTGGACCATGGGCAAACTCGAAGATGTCCAACATGAACTGCATTGGATAGGAAGGAGATTGGCGGACGATCTTAATGAGCTGATCGTCGACATAGAAAGCAACAAGCTCCGGCCTCCATTCGGCCGCGTAGGTGTGCGATTGCCGTGCGTCGATCTCGACCACCTCCGCTGAGAACTCGTCTCGGATCTTCGGATCCCCGAAAGGATGAAGACCCATTCCGACACGGCACTGACGCGGGCCGACGTCGCGTCCGAATATCTCGCAGATACAAATTTCCGCCGAGTGGGTCGGCTCATCCTCGTAGCCGATCATCCAAAGAGCTACCATGTTCGCAGGATCATCAAGGGCGCAGGCCTCCAGTTCGAAAAGGCCATATCTGGGAGTATAGAGCGCGCGATTCTCTTGGGCTTCGCGGACAACAAGCCCTTTGCGAAAATGATGTTGTCCCGTTGTGCTACCAACCGGTCCCGCGAATAGTCCGGTCTGCAGCGACGAGACGCGCAGATAACCGGTGTCCTCCACAGGCCACGGCTCCTGGTCAGCCTCGATGAACAAGCGGAGCGTCCCCTCGCCAAGAGCATAGCGGGCGGCCGAAGCTGCACGAGAGCTCCACTGCGGCAGGTAGTATGGAATCCATAGCTGCTCGTTCAGCACCGATACATCGAAGCGGTCCTCCACCTCCAGCTCGTAGCCAGTTCGATCCAAAATCGACGCGGCTCGGCGCCGCTCCAGTTCATTGCTCATGGCTTTCCTGCTTCCTCCAGCTGCTCTCCTGAGAATATCACCTCGTGCCAGCGTTTGCACGACCTCTCCGGTGCGGGACGGTGACTTCACCGTTAAGGGCCTTTCTTGTAGCGACCATGTCCCCACGGTCGAGGGCCTTTCCGGCGGTGGGGACACCGCCGCTACAAAAAAGGGTCCTCAAATGGCAGTCCTATAAGTTTGCGGTGTAGGGGGCGCTGCGACACCGAGCCACTTGTCACTGCATACTTCCACCTCGACCCTTCGTGAGTCTCAGTCGTCACTCTTAAGTAATCTGGCGCGCTACTGATCATAAGTTACCGCAGATGATGACAGACGCAGGGTCTATGCTCTTGGACACTAACGAACGCCCGCCATGCTTAGCGTGCGAATATTTCTTCATCGCGTCAGGGATTTAGCGCCGTTCGAAAAAGCTTGTATTAGCCTGAGCGGATTGCTAAACATAATCTCAAGT
>DASTFK010000033.1:0-9968 GCA_035719945.1 Nitrospira sp. | reverse complement strand
TCGCCTGCACCACGTTTGCGACCGTCGGCAAACCGTACTCACGCGCAATGATCGCCCCGTGGGACAGCGTGCCGCCCAATTCTACTATCAAGCCGCCAGCGATGCCGACCAGCGGGGCCATGCCGGGATCGATGACGGGGGCCACGATGATGTCGCCGCGTCGAACACGGCTCCAATCCGTCATCCCCCGCACGAACCGTACGGGACCGCTCACTGTTCCAGAACTGACCGGAATGCCGCGCAACAAGCCGTCGGCCTCCGGTAAAGATTCATGAGACCCGGTTTGCGGATCGTCCCAGCCGCAAATGACGTCAGGAACCTCCAGGGTCTTCCAATACTCGCGTTCGGCACGGCGGGCCTGAACCAGCGCGACCCATGTTTCAGTCGGCACCTTCTCCAACGCTTCGCGCTCTCGCAACGAGAGGAAGAAGATATCCTCTTTGCGCGTGAAGACGCCCCGATCGATCAGGAGTTCCCCGAGGTGGAGCAGAAGACTTCTCGCCGCCAGTGAGTACCACATGAGATGATGGCGATTTGCTTCACGCAATGAAAAAAACCGACACAGACGCCGATACCGCCAGAGAAACACGAGCCAGCGATCGAAGCGCCAGCCGCAGCGCGCTCTGATCGCTCCCAATGCCTGATCTCTGACCGTTCGCTGACGCCGAATCAACTCCTCCGGCATTGCGGACGGTCCCTCGAGCTGCGTTTTGATCACCTCGAGGAGCGCTTCCGGTTGATCGTCCAGCCGTGGAGACATGATGTCCGACTCGCCGACTGCACGATGGCCGTAGTCTTCAAGATAGCGGTCGAAAGCCGAGAGGAAGTAGGTCCCCTCGAAACTCTGTCGAGCACGGCCGGGTTCCCAACCACGCTTGAGCGCATTTGACAGGGCCACATCCTTCCGGGCGAGTTCCACAAGCTCAGCAATACGCAGGATCTGTTGAGCACTGATGACTGTGCCCTGACCCTGCAGCGACTCGTTCAGCAGACGTCGCCAGTTTGGTCCCAGCCAGCCGGGGAGAAGCCGGCTAAAGGCTTGCAGACACTGCCCCGTCCCTGCGGCAATTGCGAACGTCATCTCGCGGCGCTCGAGCCAACGGCCCAACTCGTCCAGTTGCGCTCCGACTTCCGTGAGCGACATCGGCTGCACCCGCTCACGACTATACCGCGCGGCCAGCGCTTTCATCTCCGCAAACACCACAGGACTCTCTCGCAAGACTCGTCGCATCTCCCGCCACATCAGCCAACCGGCCCGCACCAATGCAGACCACCCGAGTTGTTGCACGGGAGGAGCCGATTGAATCGGATCGCCCCCCATGTGTTCCGCATTTAACTCGGGATCGCCTCCCAGCTGGCCGACCAGCATATGAAACAGCGTCACATTCAGATAGGGACGGCCGGCATGGATACGAACCGAACGCAGCCCAGAAGGTATCCGACACCCCAACCGGCGATAGTGCGAGAGAATATAGGCGTCCATAAAATGTTCGAGGAAGGAGAGCCCCATCGGGCTCGGCAGTTCCGGCATCGTCTCTTTGAAATTCGCACGTGACCACTCACTTTCTTCATTCGTGGGATCCGAGCTCGCTTGGAAGGCAGTGACCGGCCGGGCCTGCAGGGTCCAAAGGCCTTCGTGATCAATCGCCCATTCCACATCCACAGGGCGCTGAAAGAGCTGTTCGATGCGTTTGGTCAAGGCCGCGATTTCGAATAATTGCTGGTCTCCCAGCATTGTTCGATCTTGCTCAGCGGAGGGAATCGGCTCCATCGCAATCCCGCCGGCGGCGACAACCATCCGTTCGTGCTGCTGTCCAGGAATGCGTCGAATCACCCGCCGAGGCCGACCGTCAATTGTCTCGACAAGGTACTGATCGGGCGTGACCGTTCCATCGACCAAGGGCTGACCCAACCCCCGAATGGCGTTGATCGTCACATAACGATCACGCCCTGTGACCGGATCAATGGAATAGGCAACACCGGCAATCGTGGGGTCCAGCAATGGTTGAATGACGACCGCCATGGAAGGCGGCATATCACCGGTGCCCGATTTCGCCATGTACACCAAGACCCGCTCCTCCCAGAGTGAGGCCCAAACCTCGATGATGCCGCCTGCAAGCTCTTCCCACTGCACACCCAAGACCGTTCGATACAAGCCTGCAGCGCTTGCATGCCCCGAATCTTCGTTACTTGCCGATGACCTCAAGGCCCATCGTCGTTCACGTGCGCCGGCAACCCGCTGCAACTCTTCCCATACACCCTGGAGAACGCCGGAGAGGTCCGAGCGGCCGATCGCGGCTCGGCAGCCTTGCAGTTCCTGCCGTCGATCTTCCCCCATCAGTTCAAGCGCACGGCGCCAGCGTTCACGGGGATCAAATCCGAGAGTTGCCAGGGACCGCTCGTAGGCGCGTGTCGTCACACAGCAGCCATCCGGAACCGCCAGGCCGGCTGCGAGAAGACGCGCGAGGCCCGAGGCTTTGCCGCCGACGAGCGAAGGATCGCTACAACGCGGGAGGGACAGTACCAACGGATCGGCCATGGGGCGGAATACTAACTAGAAGACGACGACGAGGTAAAGATCGTTGACGTTGGTGTCGGTCGGGCCGGTCGTGATGTGGCAGTTCAGGCGCTTCAGTGCGCGGTAACTGTCATTGCGGCTCAACGCCGCATCCAGATCCAGCCCCATTGCCTTGGCGCGGTTCCACGTCTCGCCACTGACGAGAGCCCCTGCGGCATCCGTGGGACCATCGGTGCCATCCGTGGCAACAGCCGCGACGTAGACGCCGCGAAGGCCGGCCACCGCTTTGGCAGCAGCCAACGCAAATTCTTGAGCGCGTCCTCCTGTGCCGCCTCCCGTCACGGTGACGGTGGTCTCTCCGCCGGCCATCACGCAACAGGGTCTTGGCAGCGGCCGCCGCCGCATGAGAATCCTCTTTGCCAGTGCGCCCATCTCCGCACCGCCTTTCCGGGCGTCCTTGGTGAACGGCGGCAATAGGAGGGTTCGCCAACCCGCTGCTCGCGCTGTTGCGATGAGGGCAGCAAGGGCCGTGGCATTGTTGCCGATGATCTCGTGCTGAATGCGCCGGAACAGCTTGGCTCCTGGCTTGGGCGTCTCGGTCAGCTGCCCATCCACGCCTCTGATGAGATGCCGCCGTACACCTCGCGGAGCTGAGGTCCAGAGGCCGTGCCGCCGCAAACAGTCGACCGCGTGGCCGTACGTCGTCGGGTCGGCAACGGTCGGCCCCGAACCGATAGTGCTCAGATCATCGCCGATCACATCCGAGAGAATGAACGTCACGACCGTGGCGTCACTCAAGGCGGCGAGCCGGCCGCCTTTGAGATCCGACAGATGCTTGCGCACAGTATTGACCTCAGCAATGCTAGCGCCGGACCGCAGTAACTGGTCCGTCAGGCGCTGTTTTTCACTGAGCGTCAGGCCGGCGACCGGCGCGGGCATCAAGCTCGAAGCACCTCCTGAGAGCAGCACGATCAACAAATCGCGGGCGGTGAGGCCTGTGACGAGTTTCATGATGCGCCGGGCTGCCGTCAGCCCCGCCCGATCGGGAAGCGGATGGCGTGCCTCCGCCACAGCGATGTGCTTGGTCGCCAGCCCATGGCCGTACTTGACGATGACCAATCCGTCGTCCAAATGGCGTCCAAGGAACGGCTCAATTGCGCGGGCCATCGCGGCGGCCGCTTTTCCTGCGCCGACGACAACGACCCGCTCATAGTCGCGCAGATCGTAGCGGCGACGCCCGATCGTGAGATGATCACCGTCCTTGCGAAGATACCGTCGGAGTGTGCGGCCGGCATGAGCGGAAGCCAGCGCCTGTCTCAACATGCTGGTGAGCAACGGACGAACCGGGGAGGCAGGAACCCGGATCAGCATGAATGGACGCTAGAAGACCGCTGTGGAAGGAACCAAACAACGCAGCCGGAGGCGAAGGCCGTTTTCACCATGGTCACGGAGATTTTTCTTGCCTGAAACAGCGGGCAGGACAGGTTTGACGAGGCACCCTGATTTGATACGTGCCATGCGGCAGGAAATCCTTCTTGAATTCGGGGTTCAGTAGTTTCAATTCCAGGAAGTAGGTGCCGAACTCCTCAGCGATGGACGTGAGTGCTCGCTGCGGTTCCTTGACGCTCACAGTGATCGTTTCGGTCTCGAGGGGAATGTATAGATCCTTTTTACTCAAGCCCAAATATTTTTCCGGCTGTGAATAAATCTCCTTGGCCGCAATGATCCGCGGCACATAGCGCATGGTTTCCCGCGGCCCGTGCATCTTCCAATAATCGGTGATTTTCTGCTCCTTGAGCAGCTTACGGACGCGCTCTTCACCAGCATTGTACGAGGCCATGGCCATGAACCAGTCGTTTTGCTGGAAATCCTTGAGGTATTTCAGATACTTCACCGCCGCTTCCGTGGACATCTCAAGATTCCGCCGCTCATCGCGCACGGCGTCGCTTTTCAGCCGGTACCGGCGCCCCGTGGAAGGCATGAACTGCCAGGGTCCCGACGCCTTGGCTCTCGAGTAGGCGGCGGAAATGCATTTACTTTCCACCAGCAGCATGTACTTGAGATCGTCTGGCAATCCAGCCTCAGCCAATTGCCGCTCCGCCGGAGGGAAACAGCGGCCCGTGCGTTTCGCCAAAACGATGCTTTCTCCCTGATCTTCCAAAAATTGATAGAACTCGTACTCAATCCGTTCCCGGACCTGCCAGTTGTCGAGCGGCACGGGTTGTCCCGCAAACGTCAGCTTGTCGGGGAGCTTGAAGGAACTGAGATAGAACCGCTCGCCTTCCCGTTTGATCTCGGGAAGAATCACCAGGCGATCTTCCGGTTCGTTTGTGTTGTCTAGCGGATCGGAAAGACTAAGATCCCGTTCCAATTCACCGTTGGCACTGGCTCCGGCAGGCGTTTCTTTCGACATAGAGTCTGGCTGGGGCTGTGCCTTCGTGGAGGCCGGAAGCACCACCACCAACACGGCCACGAACATCACACGCAACCAACGGTTCGCCATGAACATCTTTCCTCCACGTTGAACAGACCTGTACATCCTCACGGCCGTCATGCTAGCAGCAAGCAATGCCTCCGGCAAGCAGGATCGCCTTTCAGAAACGTGTTACACTTCTGCGCAGTGAAATCACTCACTATCCTGAATCAGCGCATCGCCTCATGCACCGCCTGTCCTCGCCTCGTCACGTATCGTCAGGCGGTCGCCAGGGAAAAGCGACGGCAATATCGAGACTGGGTCTATTGGGGTCGCCCAGTCCCGGGTTTCGGCGATCCAGCCGCGCGCCTTTATATTCTCGGCTTGGCGCCGGCTGCGCATGGCGGCAACCGAACGGGCCGCCTTTTCACCGGTGATCGGAGCGGGGACTGGCTGTACGAAGCCCTCTACACATTTGGATTCGCGAATCAGGCAACCTCTCGGCACAAAAACGACGGCCTTGTCTTGTCCGATTGCTACATCGGGGCGACGGTGCGTTGTGCCCCGCCGGACAACAAACCACTGCCTGAGGAGTTCGAGCGCTGTCGTCCGTATGTCAGGGAAGAGCTGCGTCTCTTGAAAAGCGTGCGGGTCGTCGTGAGCCTGGGAAAGATCGCGTTTGATCACTATCTCAAGGCTTGCCGCGAGGAGGGCCGACTGGTTCCATCACCGCTTCCGACCTTCGGTCACGGCCAAATCCACCGGCTACTTTGGGGCGTGACGCTCATCGGCTCGTATCATCCCAGCCAGCAGAACACGTTCACTAGGAAACTGACCAGACCCATGTTTCACGCCGTGTTCGCCGAAGCCCAAAAGGCTATTCGCAAGGGATAACCGGCGCGAAACGCGCGGGCCGAAGGAAGCCGGCCCGCGCGAGCCACGTGGTTATTTCTTGTTCTGAGAGTCCCAATCCGCGAGAAACTTCTTGAGACCAAGATCGGTCAACGGATGCTTGACCATCTGTTGGAAGATGGCAAAAGGCATCGTACAGATGTGGCCGCCGGCCAACGCCGCTTCGACCACGTGTTGGGGATGCCGTACGCTCGCCACGAGGACGTACGTTTTGAAATCATAATTTTTGTAAATCGTGAGGATCTGCCGAATGAGCTCCATACCGTTTGAGCTGATGTCATCCAGCCGACCAATGAAGGGAGAGACGCACCAGGCGCCGGCTTTGGCCGCCAGCAGGGCTTGGGTGGGCGAGAAACACAGAGTGACGTTGACCCTGATACCTTCGGCGGTAAAACGCTTCGTGGCCTTAAGCCCTTCTGCGATCAAGGGCACCTTCACGACGATGTTCTTGTGGATCTTGGCAAGTTCGCGCCCTTCCTTCACCATCGCATCGGCTTCGATGCTCACCACTTCGGCACTGATCGGTCCATCGACGATATTACAAATCTCGACGAGCACTTCACGGAAAACGCGACCTTCTTTCGCCACCAGGGAGGGATTGGTCGTCACGCCGTCCAGCAATCCAAGGCTAGCCGCCTCCTGGATTTCTTTCACGCTGGCTGTATCAAGAAAGAATTTCATGGTGATGTCCTTTCATGGGTTCGAGCTCGTGGCAGGTGTGTCCAATATCTGATTCTAAAGAGAACCCCGGTCGTGATGCAAACCGCTTCCTTGTTTGACACATATCGAACCCGCAGCTAGAATCCACCCGCGAACAGATCATGAGCGCAACCGTCTCAGAATCCAGGAGGCATTCCATGACGCGACGGTGGGTGTGGGTGCTGGCCGGATGCCTGTTCTTCTCTGGCTGTGGAGGAAGCAATCCTTACCTCGAGCAATCTCTGAAGCCGGCCGAGTTACAGGGGAAGGACAAGGCCTGGTTCATCAAGAATTGGGGCGAACCCAGCGGCAAAGCTCCACGCTTTTTCGGTGGCGAAACCTGGACCTATTATCGTATCGCCGGCGGCAAGTCGGGCCCACCCTTCTTCAACTTCTCGCCCAATCAGTGTGAAATCACGCTCAAGTTCGACAAGGAAGAAAAACTCGACGACTACAGTTATTCTGGGTGCTGACCGACCTCGTAGAATTTTACCCCGTCATCTGTTTTTGAAACGTCGCTGCACAGCCCTGGCTACAGAAACAATAGGTCTGTCCTCCGATGACTTCGGTCACCGCTGAGCCTCGGGGAACAAACACCCGGCAAACAGGATCCTGCACCATCTGATCCTTGCTCTTCGGCAACCGCTCTGGCTGCCGGTATCCGAATTCCCGGAAGGCGCTGCGGAGAAGGAAATAGAGGATGATAAGAAGGACGAGAATGAAGATAATTCTATACATAGTGGATGGACGACCGTGCCGCCACAATCCTATGGGACAGTCGTTATTCTGTCAACAATGCTCCCGGCTGAAAACCAATGGGTTGATAAAACCGGTCATAGTACAAACGGCCTAGCCTCCTGCGTTTCTTCAGGGTCTAAATCCCATCTTTTCCCGTACTTCCGATGGATAGGCAGCTTCGGAGGTGAATGTTACAGTGACCACATGAAGACCTGTGATAAATGTCGCGGGGCAATGTTACCGGAGCGGGCAGTGGACTTGAATGCCGGGCTGGCGATCACCGTGTTCGCATGTTTGAACTGTGGTCGTCGGAAGGCGGCGGATCAGGAACCTCGTCCTCTTACGGCTAGACATTGACGCGATGACCAATTTCCCCGATCGCTTCTGACGAGCATGAAGCCGCCTCGGCGAAGCTGCGGCTTCTCATCGGGTGATGTCGCAGTCTGATCCTTCCTTGCTTCGATCCCAACCGATCCCTGCTTCAAAATCGCTGTCCCACGCTAACACGTAAGAGGCGTCCTGCGTGTCAGGGGGGACAAACCTACTTCAGGTTCAGGACATCCATCATGTCGTACAGCCCCGGGGGCTGTCTGACGACCCAACTCGCCGCCCGTAACGCTCCTCGTGCGAAGGTGTCGCGGCTGCTGGCACGGTGGGTGACTTCGATTCGTTCCCCCATTCCGCCGAAAAGGATCGTGTGGTCCCCCACAATGTCCCCGGCGCGAATCGTCTGGATGCCGATTTCCTGTTTCTTCCGTTCTCCGACCAAGCCCTTGCGGGCATAGACGCCGACCTGATTCAGGTCGCGGTTGACGGCGCGGGCCAATACCTCAGCAATCTTGAGCGCGGTTCCACTCGGAGCATCCTTCTTGAGCCGGTGATGAGCCTCGATGACTTCGATGTCATACTCATCTCCCAAGGTCTTGGCCATTTCGCTGATCACCTTATAGATCAGGTTCACCCCGACGCTCATATTGGGAGAGAACACGCAGGGGATCTGCCGGGTCAATGACTTGAGTTCGTCCGATTGGGCAGCATTGAATCCCGTCGTCCCAATCACCATCGCCCGTCGACGTTCGGCGACTGCGCGGAGATGCCCCAGCGTCGCTTCGGGCGCCGAAAAATCTATGACCACCTCGGCTCGATCAAGCAGACCGGGAAGATCGTCGGTGATCAGAACGGCCATTTTACCGACACCGGCCGTTTCACCGGCATCCAGTCCAAGCGCCGGATGGCCCTTTCCCTCGCTGGCTCCTGCCAGCGTCAAGGCACTGGACTCTTTGATCAAAGCGATCAACCGGCTCCCCATTCGGCCAGCAGCCCCGGCAACAATGACGTTGATCATGGACGTGACCTTCAGGACGGGAAGGTTAGACCAACCGCATTTCTTTCAGGACGCGGGTCAACTGGTTACGATTGTCCGCGCTCATCGCACACAGCGGCAGCCGCAGTTCCGGGTCGATCTTGCCCATCATCCCCAGCGCTTCCTTCACCGGGATGGGGTTCGTTTCATAGAACAATGCGGCGAATAGTGCAGAAAGCGCGAAATGGATACGGCGGGCTTCGTCGATGCGGCCGGCCTGGAACGAGGCGACCAACTGCGCCATCTCCTTTGGCATGACGTTGGCCGTCACCGTGATGACGCCTTTGGCTCCCACGGCCATCATAGGCAGGGTCAGCGGATCGTCACCGGACAGCACGGTCAGGCGATCACCGCAGGTCTGGGCAATCTCGGAGGCCTGCTGTACAGAGCCGCTGCCTTCCTTGATGCCGACGATATTTTTCATGACGGCCAGACGCGCCACCGTGGTCGGCAACATGTTGACTCCGGTCCGGCCCGGGATGTTGTAGAGCACCAGCGGCATATCGACGGCCTCGGCTACGGCCTTGTAGTGGCGATACAATCCTTCCTGCGACGGCTTGTTGTAATAGGGCGTGATGAGCAGCGCCCCATCTGCACCGGCCTCCTTGGCATGTCGGGTGAGCGAGATGGCCTCGTCGGTACTGTTTGAGCCGGTTCCGGCAATGACCGGCACCCGACCCTTGACGACTTCGACGCTGAGCCGGATGACGCGGTGATGCTCGTCATTCGTCAACGTGGCCGATTCTCCCGTCGTGCCGCAAGGCACGATGCCGTTCGTGCCGTTCGCGAGCTGCCATTCAATGAGATCGCCGAACGCCCGCTCATCGACCTTGCCGTTGCGGAACGGCGTCACAATTGCGACTATTGACCCGCTAAACATGGACCGCTCCTTGATGAGGAAACTGAAAGGGCTGAATCGCCTTGATGCGCATCCGGCCTGTGCCGGTCAGCTCAAGAAGGCAGGAATCGTCTCGCCTCGAACAAGATCATCATAACTCTCGCGCGCACGGATCACATGCACCTCATTGTCGTTAACCAACACTTCCGGCACCCGAGGCCGCGAATTGTAGTTGGAGGCCATGACGAATCCGTAGGCGCCCGCGCTCATGACGGCCAGCAAGTCACCAGGTTTGACCTCCGGTAATGAACGGTCCTTGGCCAGGAAATCGCCCGATTCGCAGACCGGTCCCACCACATCGACCGAGTGCTTCGGCCGGTGCAAGAGGGCTTCGGACACCGGGCGGATGTCATGATAGGCGCTGTACAGGCTCGGCCGAATCAAGTCGTTCATGCCCGCATCAACGATCACGAACCGTTTGCTCTCG
>DASTFK010000032.1:0-4062 GCA_035719945.1 Nitrospira sp. | reverse complement strand
AGATTTTTTTCAATCCGCCTTTGTTCTTCAAGCTGCCGAACGAAGGAGGTGGTCTGCTTATCGAGTTCCACGGTATGGATCATGGCGGTATCCTTTCTCAGGTGGGATAACTCCGAATCTTTCATCAGGGGAAACTCGGGTGGTCTCCGCAAAAGCAGTGCCACTCCTAACTCCGCGTCAACGCGCGTCCTGGAAGGAGACACTGCAGGCGGAGACCAACGAGCGGCACAGGTTTGAACGGCGTTGTAGACAGAGAGGCGGGCTAGTAGGCAGTGGGATTAGGGAACCCCATGTTCCTTGAACCACGCAAGCAAACGGCTCCAGCCGTCTTCAGCCGCCTCCTTGCGATAGCTCGCCCGGTAGTCCGCATAGAAGGCGTGAGGCGTATCTGGGTAGACGATAATCGTCGAAGGGCTGTCGGCAGCCCTCAGGGCCTGCTTCATTTGTTCCACGGTCTCCAGCGGAATCCCCTGGTCGCTCCCGCCGTACAGACCGAGAACCGGAGCCTTCAGACTCGCTGCCATGTCCAACGGATGCGCGGGCTGCAATTCGTTCGCCTTACCGGCCAGTCGTCCGTACCACGCGACGCCGGCCTTCACCTGAGCACTGTGCGCAGCATACAACCAGACAATCCGTCCACCCCAACAGAATCCGGTGACCCCGAGCTTCTCGACGTTTCCATCCCCCGAAGCCTTGATCCAAGCCACGGCTGCATCCAGATCTGTCATCACCTGCGCATCCGGCACTTTCGCCACGATCTTGCGGATCTCGTCGATCTCGCTCAGGCTTGAAACGTCACCCTGCCGCGCATACAGCTCAGGAGCCACAGCCAAATAGCCCGACTTGGCCAATCGGCGGCAGACATCCTTGATATGCTCGTGAACGCCGAAAATTTCTTGAACAACCAGCACCGCCGGAAACGCCCGTCCTTCCGACGGCATAGCTCGATACCCCGGGATTTCGCCCGTGTCGGTGGGAATCCTGATCTCACCCGCCGTGAGCCCTGTGGAATCAGTGACGATCGTCGCTGACCAGGTTGGCCGTACGGCCAACGCAAATCCGATTGTCAGCGTCGAGACTAGAAAGCTTCGTCTGGTAACTCCAATCGTCCCTGGCGAACCAGAGACGTCTCCGGTGGGTTGACTCTTGTCGTTCATGCCTCGTTCCGACATTGTCGCGTGGAGGAACCGGTTATTTCTTAAAGATCAGCCTCGGCTCTGTCATGTTGCCCATGGAGACGGACACCAGTTCCCAGCCGCTCATGCCGAACTCATTTAGCTTGGTCTGCATGTTCATGGTGTCAGGCAACACTTCCACGATCCTGTACTCGAACCGTTTGGGCTCCTGCGCTTTGGGAGCCATCGGATTCAAGAGCAGTAAGATGCCTGTCGATACCAGCATGCTGATTCCCACAGATATGATCATGACGCGTCCCTGGTTCATACCCCACCTCCTGTCGACGTTATGCCCCTGCTATCGAGCCGCACCGGGCGGTTCCCGCTTGATCGATAGTCCCAATCCCGTCAAGGATGCGCCGCTCGCCAATTTTTGCCCACACCCACGTCAACTTTGAGCGGTACTGACAACCCCAACTGCTTTCCCACCCCTTCCATTTCATCTTGTACGAGCTGTTTGGCAGCCTCCAACTCTTCCTCAGGCACTTCGAAAATCAATTCGTCGTGTACTTGAAGTATCATCCTCACACGAGGCAGTTCTAGCTGCAGGGTGTTGTGGACATTGATCATGGCCACCTTGATCAGATCCGCCGCCGATCCCTGTATAGGACTGTTCACGGCCATGCGCTCGCCGAAACTGCGCTGGACCGGATCTCCGCTTTGCAATTCCGGAATGGGCCGGCGGCGGCCCAGGATCGTCGTCGTATATCCCTTGGCTTTCCCCTCGGCGATATTGCGGTCCATGAGCTCCCGCACCGCCGGAAACCGTTCAAAGAACGTCTCGATGTATTTCTTGGCCTCCGCCTGGGGGACTCCGATGTTCTGGGATAAGCCGAAGGGGCTAATCCCGTAGACGATGCCGAAGACGACGGTCTTGGCCGCCCGGCGCATGTCCTTCGTGATCTGACTGGCCGGCAGGCTGAAAATTTCCATGGCCGTCGCCATGTGAATATCCTCGCTGTTGGAGAACACGGCCAGCAGCCGCGGATCCTGGGACAAGTGCGCGAGGATCCTGGGCTCGATCTGGCTATAGTCGGCACACAGCAGCTCATGACGCTGGGGAGCGATGAAGGCTTCCCGGATGCGGAGTCCGTAATCGCCCTTAACCGGAATATTTTGCAGATTCGGCTCCGTGGACGATAGCCGTCCTGTGGCAGCCACGGTCTGATTCAGCGAGGTATGGAGCCGCCTGGTCTGTGGATCGATCAAGAGGGGCAGTGCATCGACGTACGTCGACCTCAGCTTGCTGATGCTGCGGTAATTCAGGATGTGTGTCGGCAGCTCGTGCTGGGCAGCGAGCTGTGTCAGGGTCTCTTCGTCTGTTGAATAGCCCGTTTTTGTCTTGCGCAATGGCTTGAGACCGAGTTTTTCGAACAGGACGGCCGCGAGCTGTTTCGGCGAATTGATGTTGAACTCACCTCCGGCCAATCCGGCAATCGTTTCCATGGTGCGGTCCATCTCACGTTCCAGTTCCTTGCCCAGAGCGTGTAACCGATCGACGTCCAGCAGGAACCCATTCCGCTCGATCTCGACCAAGACCGGCACAAGTGGCATTTCCACCTCATTGAACAGCGTCAGGCTCCCCTGTTCCGACAGGCGTTGGCTCATCGCCGGGCCAAGGCTTCCCAAAGCGACGGCCCTCTCTGCGGCATCTTCCCGTGAGCCGGTATCGATTTCGTACAGTGACTGCGGAGCCGCCGTCTGCCCTAGCTGAAGCCGTGTCCCCAGAACCTCCAAGGCAATCGTCTCAAGCTGATGGTCACGGCGGTTCGGGTTCAGGAGATAGTCGGCGATCATCGTGTCGATGCAGGGACCGCGCAGCACGATTCCGGCCTGATGAAGCGAGAGCAAGGTACTTTTGAGATCGTGAACTACCTTCGGCCGCTGGTCGTCATGAAGCAGCGCCGTAATCGAGGGCATTATGGTCTGGGGGTCGAACGGAGCAAATACCGTGTTCTCGCCGGCTGACAGCGCAAGGCCGAGCAGTTGCGTCTGAATTCCTGAGCCGCCTCCCAGCAGGCATTGGATGCCAAGAGGCGCATTGTGCGGCAAGGCACTGACGAAGCGCCGTGCTGAGGCCTCATCCTCGATTACCATGGTGTCGTCCGGCCGTCTGGCTTCCGACGGCTTTGCCGAGGCCTGGAGGTTCTTGAGCAGAGTCGTAAATTCGAGCTCACGCAACAGATCGGCAAACCGTTCTTGATCTGCCGGCTTGAGTTGATACTGTTCGGGATAAAACTCGACCGGCGCGCGCGTCTCGATCGTAGCAAGCATCCGGCTGAGGCGAGCGTTCTCCGCCTGTTCGACTAAATAGGTTTTGACACGCGGGGGCGTGACTTCTTCGACACGGCGCAGGAGCTCCTCGATGGTGCCAAATTGCGCGATGAGCTTCGTCGCCGTTTTTTCCCCGACGCCTCTCACGCCGGGGATGTTATCGGTGCTGTCTCCCATCAAGCCCATCACTTCCACAACGCGGGCCGGCTCGACGCCGAAGCGCTCACGACATTCCGCTTCGCCCGCCCATTTACTCTTCACCGGATCGTAGATGCGAACGTGCGGGGTCAGGAGTTGGAACATATCCTTGTCGCCGCTGACGATCACGACATCGTACCCAGCCCGTTCCGCCTGGACGGCCAACGTTCCGATCAAGTCGTCGGCTTCGTACCCCGCTTGCCTGACCACGGGGATGTTCAGGGCCTCGACGATGCGATGGATGAAGGGGATTTGTGCGCTCATGCCTTCGGGCATGGGCGGGCGTTGGGCCTTGTAGGCCTGGTAGGCTTCATGTCTCAGCGTCGGCCCTGCCTCGTCAAAGACCACTGCAAGACCGTGAGGTTGGTGCTCACGGATGATCTTCATCAAGGTGGTCGTGAAGCCGTAGACGGCG
>DASTFK010000031.1:0-13373 GCA_035719945.1 Nitrospira sp. | reverse complement strand
CCCGTTTCGGTCCAGTCGATGTGCTCGACCGATACGAGGGATGTGGCGGCTACGGTCGAGCAAATCCGGCAGCTTGAGGCAGCCGGATGCGAATTGATCCGCGTCGCGGTGCCTGATGAAGAAGCCGCTGCCGCGCTTCCCCGCATCAAAGCGGCGATGACCGTGCCGCTCATCGCAGACATCCATTTCGACCATCGGTTGGCCTTGAAGGCCGCTGAGATCGTAGATTGCGTCCGCATCAACCCGGGCAATATCGGCGCCTGGTGGAAAGTCGAAGAGGTCATTAAGGCCGTGAACGGGCGAGGAATCCCGCTGCGGGTGGGAGTCAACGGCGGATCGTTGGAGCGGCCGCTGCTCGACAAATACGGCTGGCCATCACCCGAAGCGCTGTCCGAATCCGCGCTCAATGCCGTGCATGCTCTGGAAGACGTCGGCTTTACGAACATGAAAGTTTCGCTCAAGGCTTCCGACGTCCATCATGCGATCGACGCCTACTGGCTGTTTGCCCATCAATCGAATTATCCCGTGCATATCGGCATCACCGAGGCCGGCACCGCCATGACCGGCGCCGTAAAGTCGGCGATGGGGCTCGGATACCTGCTGTCACAGGGCATCGGCGATACGCTCCGCGTTTCGCTCGCGGCTGACCCGGTCGAAGAGGTCAAGGTCGGTTTCGAGATTCTCAAGTCGCTTGAATTGCGCCATCGCGGCATCAATGTGATCGCCTGTCCGACCTGCGGCCGGGTAGAAATCGACGTGGTGCGCATGGCCAATGAGTTGGAGAAGAAACTCGGCCATATCAAGACCCCCTTGAACGTGTCCGTGCTTGGCTGCGTCGTGAACGGCATCGGCGAAGGCAAGGAAGCCGACATCGGTATTGCCGGCGGCGAAGGCAAAGGGATTCTGTTCAAGAAAGGAAAGCTCGTCCGCAAGGTGCCGATCGACGAGCTGATGGACACCCTGATTCACGAAGTGGAGCTACTTGCCAAGGAAAAGGAAGCCGAGGCGAACGGAGAAGCTGCTGCAGCCCCTTCCAATGAAGGGTGGGAAACCTTGCCTGGTCCCGACTCGACCCGCGGCAAAGAGATCCCCGTCCTTTCTAATAAGTCCTGAGTCTCTAATTAGCCGGATAAGAACGACAGGGTTCGCACTCCCTGATAGGCGCCTCTGTCTCTGGTAGTCTTCCGCGAATAAGGCTCCAGCGGTTGCCGAGTGCCTGTATTCGCTCTAGCCTCCTGCCCCATCACCGGATATAATGCCGTTTCCCGCGGGGCGCCGTACCCAAGTGGCTAAGGGAGCAGTCTGCAAAACTGCGATGCAGCGGTTCGAACCCGCTCGGCGCCTCCACATACCGACCGACTCCAAATCTTCATCACGACATCTCGAACAAGGTCTTGAAAGGTACGCTCGTGCGGGGGAAAATGACTTCAGCGCAAAGGAAATTGACTGACCGCGAGCCTCGATGTTAGAATCCCTTGCGTTTACAATCAGCTAGCCTACCGGTGGTTCGCCGTCGTTACCCGATCTATCTGGAATCAAGGAGCTTGGAATGGCCGTCCCCGTTTCGCAGATGTACAGAGTTGCCAGCTACGTGCTCACCCAGAAACTCAAAGGGGTGAAGCGGTACCCGCTGGTCTTGATGCTCGAACCCCTCTTTCGCTGCAACCTGGCCTGCGCCGGGTGCGGTAAGATCCAGTATCCCGACCATGTCCTCGATAAACGTCTGACCCCCGAACAGTGTTGGGCGGCGGCCGAGGAATGCGGCGCTCCCATCGTGAGTATCCCCGGAGGGGAACCGTTGATCCATCCCGAAATGGCCAAGATCGTCCAAGGCCTTGTTGCGCAAAAGCGGTACGTCTATCTATGCACCAACGCCATCCTGCTCGAACGGAAGCTCGATGAGTACCAGGCCTCCAAATTTCTGACGTTCAGCATTCACATGGACGGCCTGAAAGACGAGCATGATTTGGCCGTCTGCCGGGACGGCGTCTATGACGTGGCGGTGCGGGCGATCAAAGCCGCGCTCAAGCGCGGGCATCGAGTGACGACGAACACCACCTTGTTCGATGATGCGAATCCGGAGCGTGTCAGAACATTCTTCGACGAGATGATGGCGCTGGGCGTCGAAGGCATGATGATTTCTCCCGGCTACAGCTACCAAAAAGCGCCCGACCAGCAGCATTTTCTCAGGCGGTCCAGGACGAAAGAGTTGTTTTCCAAGATTCTCACCAGTCCGAAGCGCGCCTGGCAGTTCAACCAGTCGCCGCTCTTCTTGGACTTTCTGATGGGGCGCCGCGAGTATCACTGCACGCCGTGGGGAAACCCCACGTATAACGTGTTCGGTTGGCAGCGGCCCTGTTATCTCCTGCAGGAAGGCTATGCCAAGAGCTTCCGCGATCTGATGGACACGACGGCATGGCAGGACTACGGCTCGACGAAAAATGAGAAATGCGCCGACTGCATGGTGCATTGCGGCTACGAGGCATCGGCGGTCGAAGATACGTTCGGGACTCTCTCGGGATTCGCGCGGACAGCCAAGCTCACGCTCCTGCCGACGTCGCGATAACATACCTGGGCAGACGAATCATGACCGATACGAAGAACCACACCGCCACCGCATCCGGCTCGCTGGAGGGACGGGTGTTTCGGCCCACGTCCCAGCAGGACCTGGCCGAAGCCATCGAACTCGCGTTTGATTACCGCGGCGACGTCACGCTCGAGCTAACCTCCGGAGAGTCGGTGGCGGGGTATCTGTTCAACCGTGATGCCGCCGGTTCTGACCCATGGATCGAGCTCTTTCCCGCCGATGATCCGGCTCCTCGCAAGATCGCATACGCCAAGATCGCGTCCCTGGCCTTTACTGGTGACGACACCGCCAATGGGAGATCCTGGGAGACCTGGGTCTCCAAAAAGGAATCCGAACGCCGCGCCGACGCTGCTCGAGTCGAAGCAGACGCCCGCACCCGCGGGCATCTGTAGCGCACGTCCGCGTCCCTCTCACGCAACAGCGCATTTTCCCAGCGCCAATGCTGGCGTCCGGCGTCGGCCGCCGGCTGGATTCGTCCAGCTCTGTCGTTGACAACCAGGGGGCCCTATGTTAGAAACATCGGCCTCAAAACTGGGGAAGCCTGTCGTGGCGAGGCGTTTTGTTGTTTGAAACCATTTCGCGGGCGACACGCTCCGGTTTGCGGCAGAAAAAGCAACGACGGCAAGGACTCACGGTCGCATTCGCCGCGTTCTGCTTGAGTGTTGCCTTTCCATCGGCAAGCTCGGCAACGCATGAAGCCGATCATCGGTTCACCGTAGAAGGGTTCGTGTGCGGGACGGATGGGAAGGCGATTGCCGATACCGACGTCCTCGTCAAGGACACCAAGATCTCTTATGGACAGGTCGTCAAGACGGACGGAGATGGGTACTACAAGGCGACCTTTCATCTGCACAACGAGAATCTAGGGGATCCGCTCCTGGTCGAGACCAGGGGAGAACAGCAAAATCACAAGGTCCAGTTCGATCCCAAGGATCTGGAGTCGGAACGCAAAGTTCAAATTCACTTTGGAACCGGCTGTGTCCATGACGTCAGCCCACCGGTGTGGCTGTGGTGGGGATTAGGAGGAACGGCAGCCGTCATCGCGGGCGCTGTCGGAGTGAAACGGATCGTCAGGGCGCGGCGGAAGCAAGGGCAGAAACGAGGCAAGGCGCAGGGGAAGAGAAAGTCTTAACACCGATGGGCGGTCCGTGGGGCTATGGCACCCTCGCCGGATCGGTCAAGGTTATGTGGCGAGGATCAGTGCGCGTGGTTTCCGGAATCCCTTGGTATCGGCGCTTTCGCAGGAGTGCAGTCACTCCCGCAAAGCGTTTTTTTTCGTCTGAAATCTATAAGGAGCGAGGAACGGTTATGAATCAATGGAGAGCGTTGCAGCTGGGATTATTCATGGGACTCGGGCTCATCATGACCGGTTGCGGAGAAAGCGGAGAAGGACCGATCGTCCCGCCACCTCCCGCGCCTGGGGAGTATGCCGATAAACACATGCCGGACGGGTGGTGGGCGGACGCGGCCAAGGCGGAGGAAGGCCGCAAGATCTTCATCGGCGAAACGAACCCCGACGTCAATTGCGCCAGCTGCCATGGAAAGGACGGCAAGCCAGTCAAGGCCGGCGCCCGTGATTTCCGGAACGGTGAGCGCATGAAGCTCTATTCGGATTCAGTCTGGTTCTGGCGGATTTCGGAAGGCGTGCCCAACACGAAGATGAAGGCGTGGAAGACCAAGTTGTCGGATGAGGACCGCTGGAAACTCGTGCTCTTCGAGCGCAATTTCGGCCTGGCCGGGAAAAAGTGGGACGACGGCAAGAAAGACTGGGCGGATGCCGGCAACCTGGCGGTGGCCAAGGCTGAGGCGGGCAAGTAAGGCGCGACCGGCTTCACCGGATCCGTGGAGGAGGGCGGCGACATCTTATGAAAACATGGCAGCGTGGTCTGTTGGCTTTGTGTGCGCTTCTGGCGCTGTTCGGAGGAGCGGCCTATGCGCAGGCTCCCGGCGCCCCGCCGGTTGAGTTTCCTTACACGGGGAACCGCACGGCGGTCTGGATCGTTGCCCAGCTCCATATTTTGTTTGCCGCCTTCATTCTGGGTGCTCCGATCTTCGTCGTGATCTCCGAATGGCTGGGGTATCGAAAGCAGGATCCCCGCTACGATCGTCTGGCCAAGGAGGTCATGAAGGTCACGGTCATCCTGTACAGCATGACTGCTCTCACCGGCGGACTTTTTATCTTTGTCCTGCTGGCGACCTACCCGCAGTTCACGACCTGGCTGATCAACCACTTCTTTTTGCTCTTTGCGGTCATCTATCCACTCTTGTTCATCGGCGAAACCATTCTCCTCTACATGTATTTCTATTCCTGGGATGCCTGGAAGGGAGACAAGAAGGCCCGCCACATCGCGCTTGGTGTGGTGCTGAATCTCATCGGGACTATCACGCTGTTCGTGATCGACGGTCCGACGTCATTCATGAATACCCCCGTCAAGGCCGAAGGCGTCTCGCCGATGGAGTTTCTCATGACCGCGACGCTGTGGGACAAGATCTACAACTACAGCTGGATGCCCATGAACCTGCACCGGCTGGTTGGCAACGTGACGTTTGGTGGATTCATTACCGGCCTGGTGGCCGCCTACATGTACATGGCGGCGAAGAAAGACGAAGAACGGGCCTATTACGACTGGATGGGATTCGTCGGTAATTTGATCGGCGTCGGCGCGCTCTTGTTCCTACCCTTCATGGGTTATCTGCTCGCCTACGAGCTGTGCGATTACGACGCGTCGATCTGCCCGTACATGATGGCGGACCAGCTCTCGATGTTCTTCGAAATGCAGGGCGCCATGGTCGGCCTCATCTTCCTCGCGAGCAACTACTACATCTGGTTGAGCATGAAGCGCATCGAAGGCGTGGAACGGGTTAGGATGACCATATTCGCGCCGATCGTCATGGTCGCCCTGCCCTTCGTCATGACGTGGGGATGGACGATGTTTCCCGTGCCCGACCCGCGCTCGCTGGCCATTCTGGTTCCGCTGGCCTTGCTGCCCGTTGTGCTGGGCCGATTCATTCCGTTGACGGTGTCCGCCCGGACCGTCATTAAGGTTGGTTTCCTGATGGTCGTGGTCGGCGATGCCATCTGGTTGACGCCCCACGGCTTCGTTCCCACGGGCGCCAAGCTCGTGGCGGATCTCGAACTGCCTTCCGATTGGAATTTCCTGGCCTTGATGCCGGCCAAGAACTCCGCGGCATTTACGCTCGTATTCGTCACCGTCGTCAATTACATCATTTATAACCGTGCCATAAGTCAGGGCACGATCGTGTGGGGAAAGATCGATTTTGTGTCGCAGTTCGTCCTCGTGTTTCTCGCGTTCAGTGCCATTTGGACCATGGGTCTGATGGGGGCTGTCCGGTCACTCTTACGAAAATATTTCCACACGTACAACCTGCTGCCGGACTTCACGCCCGAATCGTTCACCCCGACCCTGTCCTATTCGGCCTGGTGGATTACTGCCATCACGGTCGCATTCTACGTCGTGGTCAGCTTCGCCATCTTTGTCACGCTCAGGCCGACAGAGGCGAAAGCGCATGCGCCGGAAGGCAGCCCTGCACCTGCCGGTGCGAAATAGGTCAGATCGAACCCTCGTGCGAGGAAAAGGAACGTTATGGGGAACGTGATTAAGAAGCTCGTCGTCGGGTTGATCGTCGGCGCGGTGCTCCTGGGCATCACGAAAGCGCTGGAGTTTCCAACGGTGTTTCAGTGGATGTTCTTCGCCTACGCCCTCCTGGGGACCGCCGTGTTCATCATCCTGGACTTGCCATCCCTCAAGCCTGTGGGTGGTGTCAAAGCCGTGGGCGTGCTAGTGGTCTTCTACATCGTCCTGTGCGTCGTGTACATCGCCGGCGCCTCGCTGTGGCCGCAGTACGATCCCGAGGACGAAAAAGGCAAGATCGAAAAAATTCTGAAGCCCAAACGGGCTGCGACAGAGCCGGGGAAGGCTGACGAGTTGATCGCGCGGGCGAAGGCGCTCGATGAACAGGCCAAAGCGTTGGCCGCACGGATCAAGGCCCTCGGTGGTGATCAGGCTCCTGCAGCGCAGTCGGCTGGCGGAGCTGGTGCTCCTCCGTCCACGACCGGCGCCGGAAGCGGAGATCTCCTCAAGATCGGCGAGGATCAGTGGCAACTTCAAGAATGCTACAACTGTCACAAACTTCGGGGTGAAGGCGGAAAGAAGCGTGGTCCCGAGCTAGACAATATTGGCAACTTGCTGACCGTCGACGACATCAAGCAGAAGATTCTCGATCCGAAGAGCTGGATGGCCGAGGGATTCGAGAAAGAATTCGAAAAGGGCAAGATGCCGGACAAGTACAAGGACCTCATGGAGGAGACGGACGTCGTCGCCCTAGCCACCTGGCTCGTCACATTCAAGAACACGTCGGTCAATACGCCGAAACCGATCAAGAAGAAGTAAACGATGCAACCGCAGTTAAAATCAAAGGTCCGCTGCACGGACCGGGAAATCGGCGAAGTGACGAAGGTCATCGTCGATCCGTTGTCCCGCGAGATCAGCCACATCGTCGTGTCCATGAACGGCAGCGGCGAGCGGCAGGTGTCTATGGCGCTTGTCCAGACCATCACGGACGACGCCGTGCAGTTGCGCAACGCCTCGTCCGAGGTCGCGGCCTTGCCGCCGTTCAAGCGCGACGAATACCTCAGTACCCACGAAGTCGAGATCGCCCACCTGGAGGACAATCTTCATGTCACTCCGGGCGAGGTGCTTGTTCCGTTCCCCGAACTGGAAAAGGACGTCAAGCGCCGCACGTTCTTCATGAACTTTACCCATGCGATCGGGTTCCTCATCGGTCTGCCGATCGCGTTTCCCGTCCTTCGCTACCTCATGAAGCCGATGTATGCGCCGTTCGACAACGGATGGTTGAAGATCGGCAACGTGAGCAAGATCAAATCGGACGATATCGGCGTGCAGTTCAAGTACAAGAAACTTGTCAGGGAGGCCTATCTGCCAGAGGCGGAGGTCGAAAAGAACGTGTGGATCTTGAAGGCCACCCCTGCGGTGCTCGACAAGGTCTATCAGGGCAAGGACATGGAATTCCGCGATGCGACCGGGAAATCCGTCTGGACGAACAAAAAGGAGATTCCCTACGTCGCGTTTTCGGGCAAGTGCCCCCATTTGGGGTGCGGCTACAAATGGCGAAAGCATAAAGTGCTCGGCCAGGTTTTTCTCTGCCCCTGCCACCTCAGCATCTACGATGCCTCCGGCAAGGTGTTGGACGGCCCGGCACCGCGTCCGCTCGATGCGCTGCCCATCAAGGTGTCTGCAAGCGGAGACGTCCAAATCATCGACATGGAATTTAAGGCGGGCACGAAGTCTCAGATTCGGATCGTCTAAATGGAACATTCGTCGCTCCCCAGCAGCCAGCCTACTGTGATCGAAAAGGTCATCGCCTTCGTCGACGAGCGCGTCGGCCTCAAGCAGATGCAGGCGAAGATGCTCAACGAACCGGTTCCCGGCGGTTCCCGTTGGGCCTATGTGTTCGGCTCCGTGCTCCTCTTCATTTTCATCATGCAGGCGGTCACGGGTATTCTCCTTATGTTCTATTACGTGCCGACCGCCGATCATGCCTACGCGAGCACGCAATACATCATCCACGACGTCGACTATGGCTGGTTCCTCCTGAGTTATCACTTCTGGGGCTCCACCGCGATGGTCGTCTGCGTGTTTGCGCATATGTCGCAGGTGTTTCTCTGGGGCGCCTACAAGCCTCCCCGGGAAATGATCTGGCTGGTCGGACTTGCGCTCTTCGGCATCGTCATGGGCTTCGGCTTTACGGGCTACCTCCTGCCGTGGGATCAGCGCGCCTATTGGGCCACGACCGTCGGCGTCGAAATCATGGACAAGACGCCGCTGGTCGGCGATTTCATGGCACGGTTCCTCAAGGGCGGTCCGACGCCGGGCCAAATGACGTTGAGCCGGTTCTTTGTGATCCATGTCATGATCCTTCCCGCCGCGCTGATGGGCCTCGCCGGTCTTCACCTGTTCCTTTTCCGTGCTGCCGGCCCGGCCGGTCCGTTCCGGGGCACGCCGGAGGAGATCAAGGCCAAAACCGACTTCTTTTTCCCGCGCCAAATCTGGAAGGACATCGTCGGCATGGCGGTGGTGTTCGCAAGCATCGTCGCGATGGCCTTCTGGGAGCCGGTGGTGCTGCTCGAAGAAGCGACGCCCGACCCCGGCGATTACCATCCGGAGCCCGAATGGTATTTTCTCTTCCTGTTTCAACTCCTGCGGCTGAAAATATTTGCCGGTGAGTTCGGCCAGTTCCTCGGGGCCATCGCCCTGCCCGGCGCGTTCATGGCCCTGCTGGCGGCGCTGCCGTTCATCGACCGCGATCCCGAACGGAATATTTTCAAACGTCCGGTCGCCTTGATCGGCTGGATTGTCGTGATGGTGGCGATTCTGTTGTTTACGGTGTCCGCAATCATCAACCGCGAGTTTCTGGATTAAGATCGGCGCAAGCTGGTCGCAGGAAGCTATGAGCGACGAACGCGACTTGTCCCCTACGAAGATCGGTCTCGGCGTCCTCTGGTCCGCCTTTTGGACCGGCCTCCCGATCAAGCTGGCCTTTGTGCTGGTCTTTTTCGCCATGGATCTGATGCATTTCGAAAACCGGCTGGGGCTGGGTTTTCTGATGTTGTTGGCCAGTCCCGTCACGGTCTTTGCGGTGCCGATCATTACGATGGGCCTGGAATCGCATATCGGAGAGGGCGCGGGCATCGCGTTCCTGTTCTTGCTCTCAATTCCCATTGATATCTGGGCGTTGGGACTTGTCGGCCGCACCTATTTCCTCGAGAAATTCCGCAAGGAGCCGCCCGAGGGGCTCGGGGTGACGCTCTGGTGGAAAAGCGCCGTCGTCGGCGCGGTGTTCCTCCCCCTGCTATGGTTCATCGTCGGGACAGTGACCTCGACGTCCATCTCCATGGCCCATTCGCTCATGGAGCTTGAGTTTCTCAAAGGCGTTCCCGTCGCGGAACGTATCAGTTTGGAACTGAGCCTATGGGGCAGCGTCTCGACAGGGGTCTTGATTGTCCTGCTCCTCATCGGCGTGTCGCTCGTGGGGCGCATCATTCGAAGCACGGCGGAAATGGCACGACCTGTCTCGGACAGTTATCAGAACATCGTGAAGCGATGGGATCTGATGCGGGTGCCGGCGGACCAGAGCTTGATGCTCACGTCCCTCACGCTCGGTGGAGTTGTCCTGTCGATGCTGTTCTGGGCCGCGCTGCCTGTGACGACTCCCCATCCTCACGAATGCTGCAAGAAACCGGACGTCAAAGCCGAGCCGCTCTTCAAACCGCTCGAGACCCTGAACAAAGACGAAAAAATGATCGCGCAGTTAGAGGTGCAGATCGACGCATTGGAAAAGCAGAAGACCGAGGCGGAAAAGGACAAAGGCAAGGGAAAGAAGGCCGGGAGCGAGGCGGCGGCTCCAGCGCTGAAGAAGAAACCGTAATCGTGTCTGACTGGAAGAGGTGAGTGCCATGCGACACCAGGGCGAACAGCTCCAGCGAATGCTCCGGACCCTCCGCGGTCACGGAGGATGGCTCTCGGTGTGGTTGCTTGCGGCGGGATGGCTCGCGTTGCCGTCGTTGGGTTTTGCCGCGGAAGGTGCTCCGGCCGGTCCCGTCGAATATCGCGATATTCCCGGCATCGGCAGCCGGAACATCGTGTGGGTCATTGCGCAGTTGCACCTGCTGCTCGCAGGCTTCGTGCTGGGCGTGCCGATCTTCGCCTGGGTCTGCGAAATCGTCGGGTGGAAAAGCGGCGAGAAGCGGTATGACAAGCTGGCCAAGGAATTCACGAAGCTGCTGACATCCTCCTATGCGACGACGGCGTTGTTCGGTGGGATCCTGCTCTTTCTCCTGATCGGGTTTTACCCGAAGTTGATGAACTATCTGACTGATATCTTTTTCCCCTCGTTTGTCTTCTACTGTATCCTCTTTCTGCTCGAGACCGCGACGCTCTACCTCTATTGGTATGGCTGGGATGCCATGCAGGACGGCGGAAAGAAGACATTTCACCTCTTCCTGGGGTTTCTACTCAACCTCTTCGCGTTCTTCATCATGATCGTGCCGAACTCCTGGGCCACGTTCCAAGCGAGTCCAGTCGTGATCGCGGAAGGCACGGACTTGGCGCGGGCCTGGGCCGCAACCTGGAATCCGACCTGGTGGCCGGTCAACATCCATCGATTGATCGCGAACGTCGTATTGGGTGGATTTATGTGTGGGGCTTACGCCGGTATTCGGTACCTCGCTGCAGAAACGTCTGAAGAACGAGACCATTATGATTGGATGGGGTACGTCGGGAACTTCATCGGCGTGTTCGGCATGCTGCCTCTGCCCTTCGCGGGGTACTGGCTGATGCGCGAAATCTATCAGTACAACCAGCAGATGGGTATCACGCTCATGGGCGGGTTCCTCTCCTGGCTTTTCATTCTTCAGGCCATGCTGATCGGGGTGCTCTTTCTCGGCGCGAACTACTATTTCTGGATGGGAATCACTTACCGGATTCCCGGTTCCGAGATGAGCTATCGCAAGCCGATTATGGCGATGCTCATCATCCTGTTGGTCTGTCTAGGTGTCTGGATGACGCCGCACTCACTGGTCGCCAGCCTCGAGGAAGCGCGCAAAATGGGCGGCACGCACCATCCGCTCCTCGGCGTCTTCGGCGTCATGTCGGCGAAGATGACCGTGGCCAATTTGATGATCCTCGTCACGTTCATGAGCTTCATCATGTATTGGCGAGCCGGCAAACAGGAAACGGCAACATGGGCCAAAGTGGCCAGGGCCTTTATGTCCGGTGTGCTCGGCGTGGCGGCTATTGTTGTGATCGTATTAGGTGTGTGGGGATATTTCGTTCCGGCGATCGTCCGCATCAACTACTTCTCGACATCGCAAGTGCTCATCGTCCTCTTCGTGATGCTGACCATTACGCCGCTCACAGCGGTTCTTTTGAAAAGCGCCAAGACGACCACGGAAATGGTTTGGGGTCGTATGCCACCTCGCGCCGGGTATGCGCTGGTGCTGAACGCGGTCATGGTCATTCTCTTGATGACCCTCATGGGCTATGCCCGGTCTTCGTCGCGCGTGCACTGGCATGTGTACGGCGTCATGCGGGACTCGTCGCAATATGCGTTTTCACCTGCATTAGGCTATGCCGCGGCGCTCATGGCGCTCAATACGTTTCTGTTTTGCATGCTCGTGGCTTTTATTTTCTGGGTCGCGACCATGGGGGATAAGGGCAAGGCCACCGGCTATGGCGGGGGAGAGAAGGGCAAATTGCCGCACGGCGTGCCCGCGATGGCAGGCGGATCACCTCCGCGCGGCAACGAGCAATAAGGGAATGTGAGAGGGCAACATTTCTCATTTGCGCATTGAAGGAAGCATATGGATGAAGTCGTCAAGCTGCAGCTTATCGGTCTGACGGTCGTCGGACTGGGCATCGTCATTTTACTGTTTATCCGGGCCCAGTTTGCCCGCGTTGTCGGATTTGTCGCCATCGTGCTGGGCCTCTTCTCGCTCGTGGCGCTGTCGGTTCCGCAGATGGCCTCGCTGCCGCCCGCGGAAGAAAAATTCGACATCGCCACCGTCAAGACCCCGACCGATATGGCGGCGATCGGGCAGAAGATCTTTTTCAGCAAAGGTCAATGCGCACTCTGCCATTCCATCGGCCCGAGCGAATCGGCGCGGTGCCCGGATTTGAAAGGCATCGGCGCCAAGCTCAGCCGTGAGTTCATTTTCGAAAGCTTGACGCAACCGCAGGCCTATGTCTACCTGGACTACCGGCACGAAGGGCTGCCCAAGGAATATCCGGCCCGCATGCCCTACATCAACAAGAACCCGATCGGCCTGACGAAGAACGAGATTTTGTCGGTCATCGCATTTTTGCAGCAGATGAGCGGCGAGCCGATTTCCGTCAGCCCGTCTGAGCTCGAAGTGCCGGGACAGGCTCCACCCGCGCCGGTCAAGGCCGGAGATTCCGGGCCGGTCGCCGTCGCACAGGCACGTTGAGGAGGCACCCATGGGCACACTGACCAAACCCATCATCCTAATGGTCGTCATCTATCTCTTGTTGAAGTTCGTGGTGCCCAACATTCCCGGTTCAGCGCCGTTGCCCTCCAGTCTCATCTTTCTCTACCTCATGCTGACGCTGTCGGGCATCGTCATCTATTACACGATGAGCGGCGAGTCGAAGGACGCCTTCTGGGGGCCAATTCAACGCTTTCTGACCGGCGAGAACATCGGCGCACTACAGACCGCCCGCTACGGGGTGCTGATCCTTTTTCCGTTGTTGGTCGGCTGGCAGACCTATGGGAGTACGGCGGTGAGTGATGCGCCACCCGCAGAGAACCGCACGATTCATCCGGCGCCTCCCGGCGAGTACACCGGCCTCTCGAACCCTGTCGCGAAAACCCCCGATAACATCATGCAGGGCAAAGGTTTTTACGCGGCGTTTTGCTCGCCATGCCACGGCGGGAATTTTGACGGCAAGGGTCCCGCTGCCCGCGGATTTAGCCCGCCGCCGGCCAATTTTTCCGACCCTACGACAATCGCCATGCTGCAGGAAAGCTACCTCTTCTGGCGCATCAAGAAGGGTGGAGTGGGGCTGCCGATCGAAGGCATGCCGTGGAAGTCCGCCATGCCGCGATGGGAAGTCGAGTTGCCCGATGAATGGATTTGGAAGATCATCCTCGGCGAGTACGACGGCGCCCATCAATCTCCGCGCACATGGGAGTAACACTCAGGTTTGACGAGGCACCTATGAGACAGCGA
>DASTFK010000030.1:0-4014 GCA_035719945.1 Nitrospira sp. | reverse complement strand
ATGAATCGCTGGCGCGGCGTCATAGAAGAGTATCGAAAGTTTCTCCCGGTTAGCGAGAGCACGCCAGTGATCACGCTGGGGGAAGGCAATACTCCGCTGATTCGCGCGGCCAGACTCGCCAAGAAAATCGCTCCCGGCATCGACCTGTATTTGAAATTTGAGGGTGCCAACCCCACAGGGTCGTTCAAGGACCGTGGGATGACCATGGCGATGTCAAAGGCCGTCGAAAACGGCGCACGGGCGGTGATGTGCGCCTCCACCGGCAATACCTCCGCATCGGCCGCGGCCTATGGCGCCCGCGCCGGGCTGCCGGTCTATGTGCTGATCCCCGCCGGCAAGATCGCGATGGGGAAGTTGTCGCAAGCGATGATGCACCAGGCCACGGTGATTCAAATCGACGGAAACTTCGACCAGGCGCTCTCGATCGTGAAAACGGTGTCCGCGGCGCATCATATCGAGCTTGTCAATTCCATCAATCCTTTTCGCATCGAAGGGCAGAAAACCGCCGCGATGGAAGTATGCGATCAATTGGGCGATGCGCCAGCGGTGCATGTGCTGCCCGTGGGCAACGCCGGCAACATTACGGCCTACTGGAAGGGCTATAAGGAGTATCGCGGGGCCAATCAAACGACGCGGTTGCCCCGTATGATCGGATTCCAAGCCGCCGGTGCGGCGCCGATTGTCCTCGGTCGCGTGGTGGAAGATCCACAAACCGTTGCGACGGCGATTCGGATCGGCAATCCCGCCAGCTGGCAGGCGGCAGTGGACGCGATGAAAGAGTCCTCCGGGGCAATCGACTCAGTCACCGACGAGGAGATTCTCCAGGCCTATGTGGCCGTGGCCGGCACGGAAGGCGTGTTCTGTGAACCGGCGTCGGCGGCCTCGGTGGCAGGCGTGATGAAACTGAGCCGTCAAGGCGGTTTACGCGAGGGTGAGACGGTGGTGTGCACCTTGACAGGCCATGGATTGAAGGATGCGGACACGGCAATCGGCGTCTCGGTCAAACCCAAAACGGTCAACGCAACAACGGAGGAAGTGGCTCGTCTGCTGAAAGTCTAAAGGGAAGATGCGAGTGTATCGTCGATGAAATATGTGATTCTGCACGCCGAGGGAATGTCGGATCATCCCCGCCAGGAACTAGCCGGCAAGACGCCCCTTCAAGCCGCTTGCACTCCCCAGCTTGATCGATTGGCTCAACAAAGCGAACTCGGCTTGCTCACGGTCGCGCTGGACAACGGACGCCATGGGAGCGGTCTCACCGGCACATCAATCCTCGGGTATGAACCCAAGAAGTATTATCAAGGTCCTGGGCCGTTGGAGGCAGCCAGCTTGGGTGTGACGGTCGGCGAACACGACGTTGTCTACCTGTGCACGATGGTCACCCTCAAATCCGAAGGCTCATCAGGCTCGAAGGGAAACGCGTCCGACCTCAAGAAACTCGGCCCGCATGTCGTCATGGACGATGCGACCGCTGGCCTGATCACGAGCGAGGAGGCACGCGAACTGATCGACGCTGTCAACGAGCAGCTGGGGTCCGAGCTTATTCAATTTTTCCCGGGCTCAGGTCACCGGCATTTGATGGTTTGGGTCAACGGGAAACCTCGAGCCGTGTGCGTCGATCCGCAAGCACTGGTCGGCCGTTCGATTGCCGACTCGCTGCCGGCCGGCGACGGCGCCGACATGCTGCGAAAATTGATGGATGCGTCATTATTCATTCTGCGGGACCATCCAGTGAACGAGGAACGGCAAGAAGCAGGTCAGAAGCCCGCCAACTGCTTATGGCTGTGGGGCGAAGGGCTGGCCATCCCGAGACCGAGTCTGTCGGAACGGTTCGGCGTCTCGGGAGTGGTGGTCTCCTCAGGCGACGTTCACCGGGGGCTCGGCCTCTTGTCCGGCCTCGACGCGGTTGACGCCTTCCGCTTGGCCGATCTGCGTGCGCATGCCAAGGTGGCGCTCGAGGAACTGAAGAAGAAAGACTTCGCCTATGTCCATGTCGAGCTGCCTGACGAGGTGGTGTACGACCCGGACGTCAAAGCCAAGGTGCGTGCCATCGAGGCAGTGGACGGAGAATTTGTCGGCCCCTTCTTGGACGGCTTGGCAGCATTGGGCCCCTACCGGCTGGTGACCGTCAGCGATCCCGGCAGCGTGCATCAAAGCAACATGACTCAAGCGCACTGGCCCTACGCCTACCATGACAGTACGTCCAAGCCGGCTACCAGCACCGGCCGACGGTTTACCGAAGCCGATGCGAAGGCCGTGGCCGCCGCCCCGCGAGATGCCACGAAGTTCGTCGTGCGGCTTTTCGCCAAAGGATCCTAACCGATGGCGCTCATCGTTCAAAAATATGGAGGCACGTCCGTCGGATCGATCGAACGGATTCATCGCGTTGCCGATCGAGTCGAGCAAGCCGTCAAGGAAGGCAACCGCGTCGTGGTCGTGCTGTCCGCCATGAGCGGTGAAACGGATCGATTGCTGAAGCTGGCCCACGAAGTCGCTGCGCTTCCTGATGAGCGCGAGCTGGACATGCTGCTCTCGACCGGCGAACGAGTCACGATCGCGTTGCTGGCCATGGAATTGCGCGGACGCGGGGTCGATGCACGGTCGTTCACCGGTCGTCAGGTCGGCATCATGACCGACAGCGCACATACCAAGGCGCGGATTACCCGGGTTGCGGCTGAACGGATTTTCGATGCGCTCGAGAGAGGCGTCGTCCCGGTCGTGGCCGGCTTTCAAGGGATCAACGAACACTCAGACGTCACCACGTTGGGACGGGGCGGATCCGATCTGACGGCGGTGGCGTTGGCCGGGGCATTGAAGGCCGATCGGTGTGTCATCTTTACCGACGTGGAAGGGGTCTATACGACCGATCCCAACATCGTTCCGACCGCCAGGCGGATCGACAAGATTGCATACGAAGAGATGCTCGAGATGGCAAGTCTCGGGGCCAAGGTGCTGCAGAGCCGCTCGGTCGAATTCGCCGCGAAGTACAACGTGCCGCTGGAGGTCAACTCCAGTTTCAAGGAAGGAAAGGGAACACTCGTGAAACGCGAAGACGCAGATATGGAGGCCGTCGCCGTTTCCGGGATTACCGGCGACCGCAATCAGGCGAAAATCACCCTTGTCGGCGTACCGGACAAGCCGGGCATCGCGGCACGCCTGTTGGGGCCGATCGCGAAGGCGAACATTCTTGTCGACATGATCATTCAGAACGTCAGCCATGAATCCCTGACCGACTTCTCCTTCACGATTCCGCGTGTTGACGTCAAAAAGGCGATGCCGATCATTCAGGATACGGCAAAGGACATCGGCGCCAAGTCGGTCTCCGTGACCGAGGCCATTGCGAAAGTCTCACTGGTCGGCGTTGGCATGCGGTCGCATTCGGGTGTCGCCGCCAAGATGTTCGACGTCCTGTCACATGAAGGGGTCAACATCATGATGATCAGCACATCCGAGATCAAAATCTCCTGCGTCATCGACGAAAAGTATATGGAATTGGCCATGCGCGCACTCCATGCCGCCTTTGGGCTGGACCGTGCAACGGCCGGCAGATGACGGCCGAGCCGATTTGACCCTCGACAGGCTCCGCCTCCTCCTGTTACCCTCTCCGCCATGGCCAAACAGCGGTCACAACCCACTCGCCAACCCTCAGCCAAGGCGGCCTTGAAGGCTGCGCCTGCCGCGTCCGCCCACTTGGAAATTTACGACACGACCTTGCGCGATGGCGCCCAGGCCGAGGACGTCAGTTTTTCCGCCGATGACAAGGTCATGGTCGCCCAGCGTTTGGACGAACTTGGCGTGCAGTTCATCGAGGGGGGGTGGCCTGGCGCCAATCCGAGGGACATCGAGTTCTTCCGCATGATCAAGGAAACGCCCTTGAAGCAGGCGACCGTCGTGGCTTTCGGCTCTACGAGGAAAGCCAGCAACCCCGTGCAGAAAGATACCAATATTCAGGCGCTGCTTCAGGCAGAGACCAAGGTCATCACGCTGTTCGGCAAAAGCTGGTCGCTGCATGTG
>DASTFK010000029.1:0-3730 GCA_035719945.1 Nitrospira sp. | reverse complement strand
GATGCTTCCGGCTGCGGCTTCATGTTGACCGTCGAGTCATTGATTGCGTTGCAGCGTGCGCCGGTCGCCGGTCCAGGATATTGATCTTGCTTGCTGGGTAGCGTTCCCCGCGGCATTGCGCAAAAAGAAAGAGCCCCAGCCGCGTGAACGGTTAGGGCTTTCCTGGCCTCACGGAACCGATCTCACGACCAGTTCCCTCAAGGCACATCCCTTGTAACAGAATAGTGGATGCAGCACTTCATGGCGGTTGCTCTAATCCCCGTTATCCCCAGCCCCGAACGAAGAGCGCGCGTTCGCGGCACGATGGCGGGTCAACGAATGCACCGAGTTTGTGAACTAGATTCCCTGGTCAAACCCAATTTGGCGGAGACAGCTTCTCCGGGCGCTCCTGGAACAAGGGTGGCCAATTTGGCCAGCCGCACGGCCGCATTGCCGCCGGTTGTGCGTGAATGGCCGCACCTGCTCGGCCAGCTGCCCCACCGCCTTGGCCGACCGACCCTCCTTTCCTGGCGGGCGCCGTGGTGATCATCTGCTGCGACACCCCCTCACGGGGAGAGCAGGTTTGTACAATGGCCCAGCTGTGCGGGGTTCTTTTCGATCGTGCCGCCGCGCGGGATACATTGGCTCGGCGGCAGTTCGGCTTGGTATTCGACGGCATTCACCAGCAGATCGAAGGCGTGCTGCGCATGGGGTTGGATAAGCTCAAGCTGCGGAAATGTCAGTCTGAAGGTTTCGATGTGGCTACCATTCTGCACCTCGTAAAGGCGGTAGGCTGGAGTTTCCTTGTCACTGGCTGTGGCCACACGGCGCGCGTACGCGCGAGCATGGTCATCAATCGGCAGCAGCACGTCCATCGTGCCAGCTACGGTGATAAGAGGCCGGCGGATACGGCCGGTGGTACGGAAATCTGCAAGATTTTTGGCGACGTTGGATACGGACAGTCGATTGACGTAGACGTAATTGCCGAGCCCCGCGCCGTAGGTGTTGTAAGCCGGGTCCAATCGTTTTTGCCATTGGCACACGGTGAGTTCCCAGAACCGGAGGTAATGAATCTCCCATAGCGAAATCACCCTGCCTCCCTGGGTGCTTTTCACATCGGGAGGGTACCCAGCTGCCAAAATGTTCTTCGCCGCGGTGCTGCTTAGGTTGAATCCGGAAGCGACGTAATCCGGAAAGTTCAGGATTGCCGCCGGTAAAGTAGTCAAGAGGTTCGGCATGTCCGGATCCACGAATGTGCCTTCCCAATCGACACCGCCATCGAACAACTCCGGATAAGACTCCACGGCACGTCGCACCTGATAGCCACCGTTAGAAGTGCCGACCGCATAAATATATTGAGCCTCCCTACCATAGTGGATGTGAACTCCGGCTCGCCCAAGCCGGGCTGCTTCGGCCATGAAGGTAGCCCAGCGCGTGAACGGCATGCCCGGATCATTAGCATAAAAATGGATGAAGGTGGTCGATGAGGGATCGAGCCGGCACGCTGTGGAATCCGCCGCGTTCGACGCCGTAAAATTGAGGGTGCCCTTGTTTTGTGAGACGTAGGCGTAGCCCTTCTGCACGACGTAGTCGCTCCAGACAAAATCGCCATTGAATTCGCTGCGTGTGCCGGATGCGCCGGCCACCACGAGCCTGCCGTTCCAGTTGTCGGGCAGGCGAATCAAGACGCGCGCTTGACCCTGCGGGTCCTCGGCAATGCGAGCATCGATTTGAACGCCCGATACCGGCGCAGCAATTGGCGTGCGATTGGGTGGATCGGGGGCAATCGAGGCGCGATCCATCTGCGGCGTAAACGCGAACCGCGGCAAAGTGGCAATCGCGTCATCAGGGGGTGTTGTCAACGGGTTGGCAGTCGTAAGATCGGGACTCTCGGTGCATGTTGCATCGACGAGCCTGTTGCCAAAACCTGCCAATATCTGCTCGCATCGGCTGGGCGCGGACGAGACTGGATAGCTGACGATTAGCGCGGCAAGAGCAGCCGCGCCTGCCCACCGAAGCTGAAGGCGGGTGAAGGGCAAATTGAGATCCCTCATCATCGAATTGGAGACTCCCTCACGTGAACCGAAGCAAAAATGGGATCGCTGACTCGTTGTCATACGCGCCGCGCTGGGTGCCAGTCGCAACCGATCGCGCCCGAACGGCCCAACTCCACACATGCGTCTTCGACGGCGCCTGTGATCACCACGGGGGCGACGCCTCGGATTACCAACGCACCTCCGATGGTGCCTGGGATCGGAGGTTATAACATCGATCTGCCGCCCCCGAGGTCACGTCCCTTTGCAGGCGACGTTGCCATCAAGGACATGAGACGCCAGTTATCGCTCGATCCGCAGGGCGTTCCAGAGCACACCGGTCCAAGGCAAACCAGAGCCTGTGGTCCAGTGGTATGGCTGGTTGTCATTCGTTGCGGTCATGGCGGTGATCATCGGGCTTGGCGCCCTGCTGATCACGTTTCTCGACGAGACATGGAAACCTGCGGGCGGGATCGCCGGTGTGTCTACGCCGCCACGCGAAGGCTTGCCCCCCAGCTCACCCGCTGCTGTCACTGCTCCTCGATCACCTCGATGACCCGGTTGTCTTTTGGATCAACGATCAGAATCCGCCCTGCCGTATAGATGAACTGGTGCGCCTTGACTTCAGGCACCTTACGGCCCACGTCGGCGGGCATGTCGTGCAGCGCCGCATCGGGCGCGACCGCTTCTCCGACCGCTTTGGCGGAGGTCGCTGCTGGAACGAGCTTGAGATCCTTGATCAGCTCCCGGATGACGTGCCGATCCTCCATGGTGAGATTGAGGCGGCGTGTTGGCACTAGCTCACCGGGCAGGGGGCTTTGCTGCGCCTGCGCCGCCGTCCCAAACAGCCACAAGGCCGACGCCAGGATGCTCAGCCACTTGCCCATGGGCCTGAACTCGCTCCAACGGAAATATATCATCCGGCAACGGCGTGCCAAGCGAGAGAAGTTGGTGCTTCTAGCGAAACAACGGTAGCGGGCCACGCGCCGCTCAGTCCGCTTGAACTCTGCAGGGATCGTATAATCAGAAAGTGCCTCGAGTTTCTCAATCAGAACCGCGAGCTCGTCATCCGATGCGAGTGCCATCGTTAGCGATCCAGCCGCCCCGCCGCGGCCGCGCCGGCAAAGAGCGTACGCCAAAGCAATTTTTTGGCCAAAGATAACAAGAACACTGCCAAACGATTGCGTTATTGCACGGCAGCCGTTGCGGTTTATCGGCCGAGGACCAGCGCGACCCCAGACGAGGACGATACTTGTTTCACCCGCAAGACCGGCGATTGGTGCTGCTCGTATGGGCCGGCACCGTCGTATTGATGGCAATCGTGGTCGCTGTGATTCTGATGACTTGATGAGGTCTCTCCCGGCAAGCGGACCTTGCAGGGAACATGCGGCATGCCAATCCTGGGCCATTGGGGCGACCTCCGTGGCGCGGGAAGGCTCCCGTCGGCGCCCATCACCCCGGCGGGGGGCCGCTCGCCAAGTCGGCGAGCACCGTCAGCTCAATCGTCTTGGCAGGACGGTGCGTTGTGCAAGTCCCGGCCCGTCGTGGAGACGGCGTGGCAGCCTGATCTGCCACAGTCGCGTAATTAGGCCCCCCGGTGTGCGTCGAGCCTCTCTATCCGCCTCCCTGACACGTACCGAGGCTGACAAGCGCCTGCGTCCTTGAAGAACATCCGGCGCGCAGCCCGGTCTAATGATTGCTGACGGCGGACAGCGCGT